>JAABSJ010000108.1 GCA_011390515.1 Oscillatoria sp. | reverse complement strand
AAATTTTCCAGGGTGGCTGCTTCTTGGTCAAATAACTGTTTGGCTTTCTCTACAACTGAGTTGGCAAGGGTAACCCCAGGGGAGGAGGGCTGAATTTGGAGTTGTTTGACCACACAGTGAGGGTGGTTGGGACGTTGAGTATCGGCAGCGAGAAAGGTTTTGCCAAATCCGCCTTGGCTGAGGGGTTGTAAGATTTGATAACGTCTTTGGAGGAGGGGACCTTGCATCTGACTTTCCTCTGTTGTCCGGGTTATTTAGATTGTAGATTAAACAGGAGAAATTGGGGAATGTGGGCGGAGTTCGATTAGGGCAATTGTACCATTGAGTTTAGTTGCCAATTCCTCCAATTCTAGCTATTTATAAGGGAAAGAACTAGAAATTTGTAGTAGCAACAACCGGCGGGGGTTAAAACCCCCGCCTAACAGCTAAAGTCGGTTGAAACCGACTGAAAACACCACGGTATAAGACTTGCAGTCGTCTTTAGACGACTTGAGCTATGAGTTTTAACCCCCGCCGGTGTTGAGCATGGTGCTTGCAGTCGGTTTTTAACCGACTTTAGCTATTAGGCGGGGGATTGATCCCCCGCCGGTGTTGAGAATGGTGCAAGAGCTCAGTTGAAACCGACTGAAAACACCACAATATAAGACTTGCAGTCGTCTTTAGACGACTTGAGCTATGAGGCGGGGGTTTTAACCCCCGCCGGAGTTGAGAATGGTGCAAGAGCTCAGGTTTGACGCATCATCCGGGATGCCACCTTTCCCCATCACCCTAGTGTAGAAGGGGATGAGAACCGCTATGATTAGGAAAGAGTCCAACACCATCCAGACAGAATGACCATGCCAACACCAGAATTTCAAGATGTTTTTGATGTCGTTGTTGTGGGTGCGGGTCACTCGGGATGTGAAGCAGCACTCGCTACAGCACGTCTTGGGTGTCGCACCCTTTTGCTGACGCTGAATTTGGATAAGATTGCTTGGCAACCCTGCAATCCGGCTGTGGGGGGCCCTGCGAAGTCCCAACTCACTCATGAGGTGGATGCGCTTGGGGGCGAAATTGGCAAAATGGCCGATCGCACTTATCTGCAAAAGCGGGTCCTCAACTCTTCCCGAGGTCCCGCTGTTTGGGCGTTGCGCGCTCAGACGGATAAGCGGGAATATGCTCACGTTATGAAAACCATTGTCGAAAATCAAGACAATTTATCCATCCGCGAAGGCATGGTCACGGATCTGGTTCTGGGTGACAATGATGATGTCATCGGGGTGGAAACCTATTTTGGCGTCGCTTTTGGTTGCAAGGCGGTGATTTTAACCACGGGGACGTTCCTAGGTGGGACAATCTGGGTGGGAAATAAGTCCATGAGTGCGGGACGTGCGGGGGAATTTGCTGCCATAGGATTGACGGAAACCTTGAACCGGCTGGGATTTGAGACGGGACGGCTGAAAACTGGGACTCCGGCACGAGTGGACCGGCGATCGGTAGATTACAGCAAAATGGAACCGCAACCCGGGGATGAGGAGGTGCGCTGGTTCAGTTTTGACCCGGAGGTTTGGGTGGAACGGGAACAGATGCATTGTCATCTCACTCGCACAACAGCAGAAACTCATCGCCTGATTCGGGAAAATTTGCATTTATCTCCGGTATATGGTGGCTGGGTGGATGCGAAAGGTCCGCGTTATTGTCCGAGTATTGAAGATAAAATTGTGCGATTTGCGGACAAGGAATCGCACCAGATTTTTATTGAACCGGAAGGGCGGGATATTCCTGAGTTGTATATTCAGGGATTTTCTACGGGTCTGCCGGAGAGTTTACAGTTGGAACTGTTGCGGAGTCTGCCCGGATTAGAACATTGTACGATGTTGCGTCCGGCTTATGCGGTGGAGTATGACTATCTCCCGGCAACGCAATGTTACCCTACCTTGATGACGAAGAAAATTGAGGGGTTATTCTGTGCGGGTCAGATTAATGGCACGACGGGATATGAGGAAGCTGCGGCACAAGGGATTGTGGCGGGGATTAATGCGGCGCGGTTGGTGCATGGTGAGGAGGCGGTTATTTTTCCTCGGGAACAGAGTTACCTGGGGACGTTGATGGATGATTTATGTACGAAGGATTTGCGGGAACCGTATCGGATGCTGACTTCGCGATCGGAGTATCGGTTGTTGTTGCGATCGGACAATGCGGACCAGCGGATGACGCCGTTGGGACGGGAAATTGGGTTGATTGACGATCGCCGTTGGGAATTATTTACCCACAAACAGGAGAATATCGCGGCGGAAAAACAACGGTTGGAGACGACGCGAATTAAGGAACATGAGGAATTAGGGGTGGCGATCGCCGCTGATATTCAGCAAAAGATTAAAGGCTCAATTACCCTGGCGGAGTTGTTGCGCCGTCCCGGTTTCCATTATGTTGACCTCAACCGCTATGGACTGAGCAATCTGGATTTGAGTTTAGAAGAACGGGAGGGCGCGGAAATTGATATCAAATATTCCGGGTACATCCAGCGTCAGCAACATCAAATCGACCAAGTGGCCCGGGAGGAACATCGGAAACTTTCGCCAGACTTGGATTATGCTAATATTATCACATTGTCTAAAGAAGCCCGGGAAAAGTTAGCAAAAGTGAAACCGTTGACGATTGGTCAAGCCTGTCGGATTGGCGGGGTGAATCCTGCTGATATTAATGCCTTGTTGATTTATCTGGAGTTACAAGGGCGACAGTTTGCAACCAGTGGCTCGGTGTAGTATAGCTGTTTCCGTCTCGTGTCATGGCTCTGCCGTGACACGCACATCTTGAGGCTTAAGCGCCTGCTCCAGTGAGATGTGAGGGAACTGGAGGCAGAGCATCCAATTGTGCATGACTCGCTAAAGGGATTTCCATAAAAAAACTTCTGCATTAGAAGTTTTGCAGAATTGGAAAAGCCCCCCTTCTTAAGGGGGGTTGGGGGGATCTCTGATAGAAGATTTTATTTTGTGGAGTTCCCTAAGCCAAATTACGAGGGACCCACCTAATGACAAAGCACCAATGACCAATGACCAATGACAAACGACCAAGGACAAACGACCAATGACAAACGACCAATGACAAACGACCAACGACCAATGACAAACGACCAATGACCAATGACCAATGACCAATGACCAACGACCAATGACCAATGACAATACTTTGTAACACAAAAACAGTTGACCGTTCGGGCAAAAACGAGGACAATAAATGGGTGCAACTCGTTGAAGCGGATGAGGCCCTAAAATTAGGACTGTCGGATTGTCTAAACTAGATTATAAAATCGGAGGGGAACTGCCCGGTTGCCCGTAGTCGCCCGATGATTGCGATCGCATCTTTAACCCTAACCCTTATAAAAAAAAGGCCATGTCTCAGGATATCAGCACCAAAACCATAGACTCACCCCAGGCGGAACAGGAGAGAGGCGGGGTTGGCACCACGAATTGGTCGGTGGATGCCTACGCCGATCGCCTCATGAATGACCTGTTTCACGATGTAGACCGGATTTTAGATGGAGGCACCCGCAAACCGAAACCGGCCCCCCCGGATTTGGTGACCTTGCAATCGGTACAGGTGCCACAAATCATCCTCCCTCCGACGATGATGCCGAAAACAGCCGCAGAAACGACGGTGGATGCCAAGGCAACCCGCACGGATAAACGACGCAAGGGACAATCATTCGATCGCCTCTTATTAGGGTCCGCCTGTGGACTGCTGCTAATTACCCTGGGACTATGGTTATGGAATCGGGGATATTTGCAGCAATTCTGGGCGCAAATTGCTCCAGAACAGCCTGAAGCCGTAGCGCCTCCTAAAACGCCGGAACAGTTGAAAGCTGAGGCAGACGCGGAGTTTGCAGCTTATATGGAGCGATCGCTCGATGTCATGGACCGACAAGCAGCGGGTCAACCGGCAGAACCTGTGGTGCCTCCTAATACCGCCTTACCCATTCCCCCGCCGCCGCCTCCGGTGAATGTCACGGTTAATCCGCCGAATGTGATGGTCCCGGCCCCTCAAGTTACGGTGAATACGCCCCATCAAGGGAATCTGGCTGAAGTGCTCAATCGGATTGCGATCGCCTTGGAACGTGGCATCAATCCGACCCTGGTGCAACCCAATCTCACCGTTACCGTACCTCGGACCCCGGCAGCGCCACAAACCACCTCAGCAGCGCCAACAACTCCGGCACCCGCACCAACGTCACCGCCAAAACCAGCAGCGCCAGCACCAGCGGCCCCAGCACCAGCGGCCCCAGCACCATCGGCCACTCAAGCCCCCACCCAACAACCCACTCCCACTCCCACTCCCACTCAACCGCCAAGAACGGTTAACGTCCCACCCCAGGTGGCAGCGCCACCCCCACCCGTTCCGCAACCGGCACCCCCAACCGCAGAAGAAGCCCCCGGAGATAATGGATCCGCCGAAAATCCGGCAGCGGAAGAATCAGAACCCGTCCCCGCCGCAGCGGCATCCAGTTCTAGCGTTTCGGGTATCAAGCATCAATTAGTGGGAATTCTGGAATTGGGCGATCGCTCGGTTGCCTTATTTGAAGTCGATGGCGTTCCCCGTCGGGTGAATATTGGCGAGACGATCGGCTCAAGCGGCTGGAGTTTAGTCGAAGTCAAAGACGGCGAAGCCGTTATCCGTCGGAATGGTGAAGTGCGTTCCATCTATACGGGACAGTCTTTATAGGGAATTCCCCTGAAGACGCTGTGGTTCATCAAGCAGTCGGGGTGCATCAACTGCACCCCAAGCTGTGAAAACACTCACGAAAAATTGCGCTATAGCGGTTCGGTGGACTTGTGGGGTACAGATATTTCTAGGAGTGCGTTGGCGCAGCCAGTGCTAACGCACTCCTAGAAATTGTACGCGAATAACACTGGGAAACGCCCTACCATAGATAGAAGAAGTCAAACCAGAGCTAGGGAGTGCCTGCAATGGGTCTATTTGAAGACATGAGCCGGTTCTTAGAAACCAGATTAGAGGAATTTATGCGAAATAATCCTCATCTGGAATTGCAGGTGCTAGAGGAGCAACTGCGGGAACAAGAAGAAGATACCCTGAAGTTAATTCTGGAGTTGCAACGGAAAGAAAAACAATTGCAGGATAGCATTCTCTCCACCGCTCAGGAGATTCAACTCTGGCACGATCGCGTCAGTAAAGCCCAAGCTGCCAATCGCGAAGATTTGGTCCGTGCCGCACAAGAACGAGAAGCCTCTTTACTCCGGGAAGGCAATCAATTCTGGGGACAAATGCAAGGGGTGAAAGAACGGATTGAAAAGGCGAAAGATTTATATCGTCAGATTCAAGTTCGCCGTCGGGAAGTGAAGGCGAAATCCGTTGAGGCAGAAGCAGCGCGGGCTCAAACGAAAACTCAAACGAGTTGGGATACGGGATGGAATAAAAGTTATAACCGCAGTTTTAATAGTGGTGCAGACCCTTTGGATCAGGAATTTCGCCGTTGGGAAGCTGATGAAGAGTTGGAACGGTTAAAGCGCAATATGAAACGGTGATTGTGACGTGGGGTTTGGGAACCCGGAAACGACTGAAGTCGTTACTACAAACTTAGGGGTTATATCCGGGTTCGTAGTAACGACTTTAGTCGTTATTTCCCCAGGCTTAATGAAGCCGGAAACGACTGAATTCGTTACTACAAACTTAAGAGGGTTCTGGGTTCGTAGTAACGACTTTAGTCGTTATTTCCCCAGGCATTAATGAAGCTGGAAACGACTGAAGTCGTTACTACCAACTTAGGCGGCAGTTTGACAAGAGAATGTGGGAGCATATTGTGACCGACTGAGCATCGGTTACAAGATGCTCCCATTGATGTATGTGAACGGGTCCAATTCATTTTAAACTGCGGATATACCTAATGCTTTCCGATTCTCACAAAACCTGTACCGTACAAAGATAGCACTTATGAACTTGCCCGAATTTGAGTATTTAATTCGCAAAACGGTCACCTATTTGGATTTTCACAGCGATGATGCCTCCAAGGAATTAAACGCACAGTGGCAACAGGTGCTCGGGGAGATTCAGCGCCTCAAACGACAGAAACAGCAGGAAAAATCCCGTCGCAGTCCCAGCAAACCGCCCAAACCCCAGTAAATTCCTGGAATTTTCAAAAAAAACCCCTAGTATTATTGCTCATCACCGATGTTATTCGCAGATTCCGATCCAGACGGGTAGCGATCGCAGCCCGATCCGACCTAAGATCGAGAAGAAAACCAGTAACAGCGACAGAAATTGTGAGTGATTCGACTCTAGAGAAAATTCTCGACTTGGCAAAATCTCGGGTAGACTCTGCCGAGGTTTACTATGTCTCCAGTCAAGATACCCCGATTGAATTTGAAAACAACCGCCTGAAATCCCTGCAAACTAAAGCCCTGCAAGGGGTGGCCCTGCGAGTGATTTCCAAAGGCAAAATTGGCTTTGCCAGTTCCACGGACCTCACCCGCCTGGATGATTTAGTCGATGCGGCAGTGCAAACCTCGGAAATTGGCGACAGTGCAGAATTTGAGTTCGCCAGTAACCTGCATCTGTCCTCCCCAACCTCAGAATTTCAACCCCCAACGACCCAGGAATTGCTGGAAGTCGGTCGAAATCAAATTGAGCAAGTTCACGGTTACAACCCGGATATTCTGGTGGATGTCAGCTTTCATGTTCGCAGTGGGACGGTCAAAATTATGACCACCCAAGATCTATATGCCACGCGATCGAGCCAGATTATGAGCTCTAGTCTGAGTGGTAACTTGGTCAAAGGGGAAGATTTCCTGCAAGTTTATAGCTATGATGTCGCCCGCGATCGCCTGCCGGACTTCGATCGCCTCCTCAAAGACATCCTCAGAAAATACCAACTCGCCGAACGTCCCGCCACCATCACCAGTGGTGCTTTCCCCGTCTTCTTTACCCCGAGAGCGGCAGCGAGTACCCTAGGGAGTCTATTTGATACCATCTTATCCGGTCAAGCGGTGGTGCAAAAGGCATCCCCCCTGATGGATAAAGTCGGGGAAAAAGTCTTTGACGATCGCCTGACCCTATTTGAAGACCCCACCCTCGGCCCCTCGGCTTGTGAATTTGACGATGAAGGCACTCCCACCAGTCCCAACACCCTGATTGAAAACGGCGTGGTGAACGGGTTTTACTGGGACCGACGCTGGGCCGCCCGCGCTGGGTTACAATCCACCGGAAACGGGTTTCGCGGGGGACTTTCGCGCCCGGGACCCGATTTGGTCAATCTCTGCGTGAATCCCGGGAGTACCTCCACCGCTGATTTAATTGCCTCAGTCAAGGAAGGATTGATTGTTGAGCAAGTGTTGGGTGCCGGTCAATCGAATCAACTGGCGGGGGAATTTTCGATTAACTTGGATTTAGGTTATAAAATCGAAAATGGCGAAATTGTCGGGCGAGTAAAAAATACAATGGTTGCCGGGAGTATTTTTGAAGCCTTTGACAATTTAGTAGATTTTAGTAGCGAACGGGACTGGGTAGGCGGCGGTGCATTATTGCCGAGTATGCTGTTTGGGAAACTGGGAGTTTCGGCCAGACAAGGTTAAATTTCGGGTTTGTAAAACATGAGTTAATTAATTAAGCGGAGGGAGAAAAATTTGTGAAATTAGCAGTTTTTGGGAGGATGGTCCGGGAGTGGATTCAAGGGAGAGTCCGGCGATCGCCAGTCTGGATCGTCCTGTTACTGGTCCCGATGTTGCTCACCGGCTGTGTGGAATATGATGTGGGGATTAACTTTGAGAGTCAAACTCACGGCGAAATTGTCCAACATATCCAACTGGGAGAACGGCTCAAAGCCTTTAGTAGTTCGACTGCTGAAGCCTGGTTAGAGAGTATCGAACGGCGCACTCGCCAATTGCACGGGCAGGTTAAGCGTAGTTCTGACCGTGAAATTACCGTGAAAATTCCGTTTAATAATGGGGCGGAATTAGTAGACAAGTTCAACCAATTTTTTAATCCCGCTGATCAAAGTCAAGGGGAGTTAGCCAATTCCCCCGAGGCGCAAATTCCGGATATTTCTTCTCAGATGGCAGTCAGACAACGAAATTTTTTACTGGCGATTTATAATCACCTAAATTATGAGTTGGATTTGCGATCGCTGGGGGTGATTTCCTCCAATGGCACCGTGATTGTCAGTCCCGGGGTTCTGTTAGATCTGGAATTTACCTTAAATACACCTTGGGGTGCAACAGCCCTCGCCTCCGACGATGGACTAATGCCAGAGATTCGCAATGATGGACGGCAACTGGTCTGGATCTTGCAACCGGGAGAACTGAATCATCTGGAGACCCGATTCTGGGTGCCGAGTCCGATTGGAATTGGGGCATTAATCATTGCATTATTTGTGACCGTCAGTATCTTTTTGAAAGACAAACTGTTACCCGCCTTGGGAATGGGTCAGCGCCAACCCCCAAAGGCCAAAAAAGCCCAACCGGAAACAGCTAATCTCGGGGGTTAACGGTTGGCATCCGGGGAAGAGTAGGGTGGGCAAGGCCCACCGTAAGGAAAAGTAGGGTGGGCAAGGCCCACCGTAAGTTCGTCTCCAGTCAGGTGGGCATTGCCCACCCTACAATTGCTGTAGAGTTTAAAGGGTGAAAATTCCGGAACAGCCCTCCGGAGAGATTGAACAGCTGATATCAACCCCAATGCTGACATCCGCGAGTCAATTCGATTTACAAAAGGGTCAAAAAGCTGAGTCCGTCCTCGGTTAAGAATGAACCCACTGGGATTAATCCAGCGGTCAAGTTGAGCAAATGAGCAAACTTTATCAAAGCTTTAAGAACGATGAAGCTAACCGGAAAACATCGGGGTTTGATTGCTGGAGTAGAGGGCGATCGCCTGCTCAGGCGAAGGGCGGTTGTTTTCGGCGTTTAATTTAGGTCAAACCACTGGAGCATCATCCACCAAAACCCCGAATTTTGTTTCTGGACCCTATCCGTTATTTCAGGGGAAAAATAGGGTAAAGTTTAAATAGAGATATACCCATCGTTCAGGGGATAGAGTATTGTCCGATTGAGTCAATGAAGATTTGGCCGAAAAGCCGGTCAAGCTGTTGTGATTCTAACCTGTCCATCTGAAGTGTTTTTAAGGACTGGAGAGAAAAAATGTCTGAGAATAATAGTCCCGTAGCTACCATTCTAGCCGTCGATGATAGTGTGGTCATGCAAGATTTAGTCAAGCGAGCATTGGCTCAGGATTATCGCGTCCTCGTGGCAGATAATGCCGTAGATGCTTTGTCGATGATTTACCATGAGCATGTTTCGATTTTGTTGCTTGATGTTTCTATGCCCGGAATCGATGGCTTAGAGCTTTGTCGAACCGTGAGGAACATCCCGCAATTTCAAGAACTGCCCATCGTCATGCTAACCGCTCGCGATGGTCTGTTTGATAAGGTCCAAGGTCGGTTAGCCGGAGCAACGGAATATTTAACGAAGCCCTTTGATGCAGCCCAACTGCGTCAAGTGGTGGGAAATTTTATTCATAGTAATCATCCGTCAGAAGTCGCCGACTAATCTAAAAGTTTAGGGGAGGGTTATTGAAAAATAATGCATCAATTATTCCCCGGAAAACAAGTCGGCATTGACCTAGAGCGAGCTGAAGGGAACCTGAGTCTTCGGAATGGGGAAAGCGGATGGGGAGAGGGAGAATCTTGGGAGGAAAAGAGTGCAAGCCTTTAATCAAAAATTAAGACTGGATTCCAAACCAGATACTAGCATACAACAATTGGGACTGAGGCGGTTAATCAATAAAAATTAATAAATATTCAAGAACTGTAAAATTTGGGCTAAAAATTGGGTGATCCCGAGGGGGGTTTACCCCAAGAAAGCCTCTACAGGTTGGCGGGTAGGGGACTGAGGGGAGGATCACAAAACTCCGGGCGATCGCTGCACAAAAGAGCAAACGACCACCGAGGCAGAGGGGTTTTGCTCAAGATGGTCGAAATACTTGGACGCTGACAAGGCAAAATAAAACTAGATCGGTTCATCGCCTGCCCCTATATGAGCTACTGCTTAAATCCCCGGTGTCAAAATCCCAAAAATCTGCCGAAGACTTCAATTTGTGAAAGTTGCGGCTCAAAATTACTGCTTAAAGACCGCTATCGAGCGATCAAACCGATCGCCCGAGGGGGATTTGGCAGAACCTTTTTTGCGATCGATGAAGACCGCCTCAATGCCCCCTGTGCCATTAAACAACTGCTGCCGACCCTACAAGGCAGTAGTGAATCCAGACAAGGATTGTTCGAGAAGGCCGTTGCCCTGTTTAACCAAGAAGCAGTCCGACTTTACGAACTGGGAGAACATCCCCAAATTCCCACCCTGTTGGCCTCTTTTGAACAGGAAAAACGCCTGTATTTGGTGCAAGAGTATATTGACGGGAAAACCGTCTGGCATGAACTCAAAGAGGGGGGTCCATTTCGGGATCAGAAAATTTACGAACTCCTCGCCGGAGTCTTGCCGGTTCTTCAATTTGTCCACTCCAAAAATGTGGTTCACCGAGATATAACCCCGGGGAATCTGTTGCGACGCAAGCGCGATGGTCAACTAATTCTAATTGATTTTGGGGTGGCCAAACAACTGACCGATGCTTCCGCCGCGAAAACCGGGACCAAAGTCGGGACCACCTGTTATGCACCCATTGAACAGCTTCGCAGTGGGAAAGCGTATCCCGCCAGTGATTTGTATGGATTAGGGGTAACTTGTATTCACCTGCTGACGGGTGCAAAACCTGATGGACTCTTTGACCCGATTAAGGGATGTATTTGGCGTGAGTATTTGGCAAATCGAGGTCGGACGATCGCCCCGCGCCTCGCGGATATCTTGGATAAAATGATTAAAGATAACTTGGGCGATCGCTATCAATCCGCCCAGGCAGTCTTGACCGATTTGGCCGCCTTGTTACCCCAGGGCGATCGCCCCGAACTCCGCAACGCCACCACCCGGATTCAAACGCCCCGGTTCATGAAACCCCCCTCAACCCATAATTTACTTCCCCCTGCCGATCGGGTGAGTCCCGTGGCCGTTTTCTCGAAACCCCCGATGAGTCAGCGCGCCTCAACCCATAGTGGGCCTCGGTGTGTGCGGACCCTCACCGGCCATACCTCTTGGGTAACTTGTCTGGCGATCGATCCCAACAGTCACATTCTCGCCAGTGGGAGTCTCGACGATCGCATCCTGATTTGGAATTTTTTGACTGGGGAAACTCTTCGCGGGTTCTCCGGTCATACCAAATCCATTAATGGACTGGTCATTTCCCCCGATGGCAATCTGATCGCCAGTTGCAGCGATGATGATACCATCAAGATTTGGCATCTGAATACAGGGCGGGAAATTGCCACCCTCACGGAACATTTACGGGATGTCAGTTCCCTGGCCTTTAACGCCACGGGCACTATTTTAGCCTCCGGTTCTGAAGATAGAACTGTGCGACTTTGGCAGATAGGAACAGGACCGAAAGGAAACGTTTCTGTCTCACCTTTGTGTACCTTGGCCGGTCGTTCCGGTATGATTAAAGCCATTGCGATCGCACCCAATGGTCAACAGTTAGCCAGTGGTGGTCTCGATAACGCCATCCAAATTTGGGATTTAAAAACCCATAAAGTTCTTTATACCCTTTTGGGACATCTCCAATCGGTGAACTGTTTGGCAATCAGTCCCGATGGCACACTTCTGGTCAGTGGCAGTAAAGATAAAACCATTAAACTCTGGAATTTTGCCACCGGAAAGCTGATCACCACCTTATCTGGCCATCGGGATATGGTCAATTCCGTGGCCTTTTCTCCCGATGGCAAACATATAGTCAGTGGCAGTACCGACCAAACCTTAAATCTCTGGCAAATTCGCCAGGAAAAAGGCCAGTTTTTCACCAACCATGTCACCACCCTCAATGGACATACCGGGGCGGTGAATGCGGTGATTTTTGCTCCCGATGGTAAACTGGTGATTAGTGGCAGTTGGGACGAAACGATTAAATTTTGGCAAGTCTTGTCTTAAACAGCAGGCGGATCAGACTTGTGTCGGTGCGATCGCCACTCATATCCGAGGAACGATACCCATTCTGTCAATTCCGGTAAGATTATGACCTATTGTCTCAATTCAAACTGCCCTAACCCCTCCAATCCCCCCAGTACCAAATTTTGTCTAACCTGTGGGGCTAAATTACTGTTGCGCGATCGCTATCGCGCAGTCCAACCCCTCGGCCAAGGGGGGATGGGTCGCACCTTTTTCTCCGTTGATGAAGACCGCCTCAATGCACCCTGTGTGATTAAACAGTTTTTTCCCCAAATTCACGGGACTGCTGCCTTAGCAAAAGCTACGGAACTGTTTCAACGGGAAGCGGTGCAATTGCTTCATCTGGGAGAACATCCTCAAATCCCCTCCCTTTATGCTTATTTTGAACAAGATAAACGCTGGTATTTAGTCCAGGAATTAATTGACGGCCCCGACCTCTTAGATGAACTCAAACAACAGGGAGCATTCAGCGAAAGTCAAATTCAATTCCTGTTACTTGATTTATTGCCAATTCTGCAATTTATTCATGATAATAATGTGATTCATCGAGATATCAAACCGGATAATATTTTACGTCGGCGCAAGGATAATAAGCTGGTTTTAGTCGATTTTGGGGTTGCTAAAGAAGGAACGGGGACTGCCTTGGCCCAAATGGGAACTCGCGCCGGTACTCACGGATATGCACCCATCGAACAAATTCGCGGGGGTCAAGCTTATCCCGCCAGTGATTTATATAGTTTGGGCGTGACTTGTATTCAGTTATTAACGGCCAAAATGCCCGATGATTTATATGATGGGATGAATGCCCGTTGGGTGTGGAAAGAACAACTGGCAAAGCAAGGGAAAAGTACCTCTCCAATTTTAGCAAAAATTTTAAATAAACTGCTGCAAGAATTAGTGCGCGATCGCTATCAATCAGCGACAGAGGTTTTACAGGCATTGCAAACCAATCCCCTCCCTTCCCCTCCCCCCAAACCCCCTGCTGCCGCCCAAACTCCTCCCTCCACCCGGATTCAACCGGGAAAATTTGACCCGGTTTCCTTGGATTTACAAGCGATTAAAACTCATTTTAGTCAAGGACAACCGGGCAATGCTCCACCCCCGGCATCTCCCCCACCCAAACCCAACCCAACTCCCCCCAATAAACCCACTGGATTTGACCCGATCGCCGCTGAATTAGAAGCCTTACGTTCTGAATTTGGAGGTGAATCTTAATCTCTCAGGAACCTAGAAAAATGAGGGTTATTCCCCATACACATCAATTTATTTTTTGATAAAAAACCTGTAATCTTGATTGTTAAAATTCTCATCTATTTTTCTTTTTTTAAAATAATTTAAGCGACTTAAATCACAACCTATTTCTGGAAATCCAACCTACTTTAACAGGACTTACGAATATTTTGAGCATCTATCCTACCTAAATGTAGAGGCGATTCGCGAATCGCCTCTACATTTAGCATTTAACTTTTAAAATTGAGTAATTCCTGTTAAAAGGATTAAAGAATACCTCAAAAAAGTGGGAGCACCTTGCTCTGTTCTGCTGCAAGGGAGCAAGATGCTCCAACTCCTAAATCCTGTTTTTATAATTCCCCTAATTTTATCAAAAAGCGGTTAATTTAGGGAAATTGGGATTAAAATAGAAAATTAGAAGAGTTGCCCATATCCTGAAGCGTTTTACCTGAAAAATGGCATGAGCTATTGTCTCAATCCCCACTGTCAAAATCCCGAGAATCCAGCCGATATCAAGTTTTGTCAAAGTTGTGGCACCGAGTTACAACTGAACGATCGCTATCGAGCACTTTCCCTCCTGGGGGAAGGGGGATTTGGGCGCACCTTCATCGCAGAAGATGCCGATCGCTTAAATGCCACCTGTGTAATCAAACAATTTTTGCCCTTACCCCAAGTGCAGCAAAATTCCGACTTATTAGAAACGGCGACTAAAATGTTCGCCCAAGAAGCGCAACGCCTGTTACAACTCGGGGATCATCCCCAGATTCCCACGTTATTTGCGGATTTTGCCATTGACGGACGTCTCTATTTGGTGCAACAGTTTATCAATGGCAAAACTTTGTTGCAGGAGTTGGATGAAAACGGGCCATTTTCTAGCGATAAAATCAAAAATTTATTATTAGATTTATTGCCAGTTTTACAATATATCCATGACAGAAATGTTGTTCATCGAGATATTAAGCCCGAAAATATTTTAAGGCAAAAATCCGATGGGAAATATGTGTTAATTGATTTTGGCGTCGCGAAACAACTGAGTAGTAACGTTTTAGTTAAAACCGGAACTAAAATCGGGACGGAAGGCTATGCACCGATTGAACAACTGCGGGGTGGGAAAGCATATCCAGCCAGTGATTTGTACAGCTTGGGGGTGACTTGTATTCATTTGATGACCGATACCAACCCCGATGAATTGTATGACCCGATGAAGGGACGCTGGTTGTGGCGAGAAGAATTAATTAAAAAAGGGATAACGATTGATCGCCGCTTAGAAAAAGTGATTGATAAGATGGTGCAGGAGTGGGTGGACGATCGCTACGAAACTGCGGGAGGGGCCCTGGCAGACCTCTATTGGTCGATTCCCCAACGGTTTATGTCCAAATCCCCAACAGGGACCCCGACGATTAACCCTTCTATTCCGACTACCTGGAAATGTGTTCATACCTTGACAGGTCATCAGAACTATGCGATCGCCGTGGCGATTAGCCCCGATGGAGAAACCTTAGCCAGTTGTAGTTATGATAAAACCATTAAGGTCTGGCATTTGGCGACCGGGAATGCGATCGGGACTTTAACCGCTCATACCGGGTGGGTGAGTTGCCTAGCGATTAGTCCCGACGGACAAATTCTGGTCAGTGGCAGTTTGGATAACACCCTCAAGCTGTGGGATTTGGGCAGTGGGAACTTATTGCAGACCTGGGATGGATTAAATGCCTATCCCTTGTCGATTGCGATCAGTCCCGATGGGGGAATACTAGCGGCAGGTTGTTTTGACAGTACGGTAAAACTGTGGGACCTGACAACAGGGATGGCAATTGGGACCCTGACGGGACATACGGGGTATGTGGAATCGGTGGCGATCGCCCCGGACGGGAAAACCTTGGCCAGTGGGGGTGGATACGATGACCATACCATCAAATTATGGGACTTGAGCAGCGGATTAGAGCAAACCACCCTCCAGGGACATTTGGCCTCAGTCAGGGCCGTTGCCTTTACCCCCAACAGTCAACAGTTAGTCAGTGGCAGTGAAGACAAAACCGTGAAACTGTGGGACTTACAGACCCACACCGAGACCTACAGCTTGCAAACCGTGAAGGATTGGGTGCAAGCCGTCGCCGTGAGTCCCGATGGAGAAATCATCGCCTGTGGCAGTCGCGATCGGCTGATTAGATTGTTCCATTTGAGAACCGGACAAGAACTCTGTACCTTAAAATGGCATTCTGGACCTATTACCTCTCTCGCCTTTAGTCCAGAGGGCAACAAATTAGTGAGTAGCAGTTGGGATAATACAATTAAAATTTGGCAAGCTGTCTTGTCAACGGAAAATCAAACATAAAATAGGCCATCAACAAAACGAGAGTGAACCTGAAAAAGCTGATTAATTCCCTAATATTGGTAGTCTGCAATACCAAGAATTCTTGAAAATCAGCCCCGATGGACTCATTCGGTAGGGAGCATCTCCCTCACCCTAAATCCCTCTCCCATTATGGGAGAGGGACTTTGAATCCGGATCCCCTTCTCCCCTGAAAGGGAGAATGGGTTGGGGGATGAGGGCCAACTGTCCTTAATTTTCGCACAAGACTGATTATTATATAACCACTTTTGAGTGTTTGCTGGTATGACTTATTGCGTGAATCCCGCTTGCCAAAATCCCCAAAACCCACCGACTATCCAGACTTGTCTAAGTTGTGGATCTCAATTGCTGCTGAACGAGCGCTACCGTACCATCCAACTGCTGGGAGAAGGGGGTATGGAACGAACTTTTTTGGCCGTGGATCAACAAAACCAGGACAGATACTGCATTATCAAACAACTGCTGCCCGTCGAAACCGGCTTAGAAGCCTCCGTCCACAGTAGTACCCTGGAAAAGGCCATTGAAGTCTTCCATCACGATGCTCAACGTCGGCAGGCAATGGGAGATCACGGCCAGATTGCCAAGTTGCTAGATTATTTTGAGCAAGACAAACGCCTGTACATGGCGATCGAGTTTATCGACGGGCAAAGTTTGCTCGAAGAAATGGAACAACATGGCGCGTTCCGAGAACCCCAAATCTGGGAACTGGTGGACCATCTCTTACCCGTCTTCAAAACCATTCACGATCGCAATATTATTCACCGCGATATCAAACCGGATAATATTCGCCGTCGCCATAATGGGGAATTAGTCCTGACAAATCTGGGCATTTCTAAACATTTAGCCAGTCTGGGACTCGCCCGCACCGGGAGCACCATTGGCACCGAAGGATATGCGCCCCCAGAGCAGATCCGGGGAGGACTCGCCTATCCCGCCAGCGACCTCTACAGTCTAGGGGTCACCTGCATTCAACTGTTAACCGGAGAGTGGGTTGACGATTTGTACGACCCTTTAGAGGGAAGATGGATCTGGAGAGAACGACTCTGGAAAATGGGGACCGATGTGAGTGATGGTTTAGCCTCCATTCTAGACAAACTCTTGCAGGACCGAGTGAATGAACGGTATCAGTCTGTCACTGAAGTTCTGGAAGACTTGCATTCCCTGCGACCTAAATTTTTGAACAGCTTAGAAGAGCAAACTTTACCGCCAACCGTCCCCAGCGTCCCTCCACCGGCAACTCCACCCCTGGCAGATCCCCATGCCTGGAGATGCCTCCGAACCCTCAAAGGTCATCAAGGTTGGGTTTGGGCGATCTCCTTTAGTCCCGATGGCAATACCTTAGCCAGTGGTAGCGCAGATCAATCGGTAATTCTCTGGAATCCCATCACCGGCGATCGCCTCCGCACCCTAGAGGGTCATTCCGATTTAGTCCTCTCCGTCGCCTTTAGTCCCGTATCTCCCCTGTTTGCCAGTAGCAGTCGGGATAAAAGCATCATTCTCTGGAACGCCGAAACTGGAGAAAAAATTCGGAACCTTGGGGGATGGTTTTCCGGCCATTCTGAATTAGTAGATGCCCTCGCCTTCAGTCCCGATGGGACCATGTTAGCTTCCGGGAGTTGGGACCGCAAAATCATTCTCTGGAATCCCTACACCGGCAAAGCATTTCGCAAACTCAGGGGCCACTCAAGCTGGGTCTATTCCCTCGCCTTTAGTCCCGATGGCATTACCCTCGCCTCCGGCAGTCGCGACACCACCCTGATGCTGTGGAATGTCCACACTGGCAAGCACTTTTTTACACTCTACGGCGATTCTGGCCTCGTCAATGCCGTTGCTTTCAGTCCCGACGGCAAAACCATCGTCAGCGGCAATTTTGACGGGTCTCTGGTCCTTTGGGATGTGGGTCGCGGTGAACAAATCACCCGCTTACCGGGACATTCCGAACGGATCAATGCGATCGCCTTTAGTCCCGATGGCAAATTAGTCGCCAGTGGCAGCCGGGATCAAACCGTTATCCTCTGGGATATTCGCAAACGCCAGCGGATTTGTACTCTGACAGACCACAGCGATCGCGTCTTTGCCGTCACCTTCAGTCCCGATAGCAAAACCCTCGCCACTGCCGCAGGAGATGAGACGGTGAAGTTGTGGCAGGCACCGTGATGGGTCATTGGTCATTGGTCATTGGTCATTGGTCATTGGTCATTGGTCATTTGTCCTGGGTTGATGGGGGGATGGGGTAACGACTTGCTGTCGTTCTCTTCATGTTCGTAGTAACGACTTGCTGTCGTTCTCTTCATGTTCG
Source organism: Oscillatoria sp. (assembly GCA_011390515.1). Classification (GTDB taxonomy): domain Bacteria; phylum Cyanobacteriota; class Cyanobacteriia; order Cyanobacteriales; family Laspinemataceae; genus Laspinema. The sequence goes on along the minus strand of JAABSJ010000108.1, from coordinate 167 downwards.
TAGTAACGACTTGCTGTCGTTCTCTTCATGTTCGTAGTAACGACTTGCTGTCGTTCTCTTCATGTTCGTAGTAACGACTTGCTGTCGTTCTCTTCGTTCGTAGTAACGACTTGCTGTCGTTCTCTTCATGTTCGTAGTAACGACTTGCTGTCGTTCTCTTCATGTTC
>JAABSJ010000107.1 GCA_011390515.1 Oscillatoria sp. | reverse complement strand
GGAGAACGACTGAAGTCGTTACTACGAACACCGGAGAACGACTGAAGTCGTTACTACGAACACCGGAGAACGACTGAAGTCGTTACAAATGACAAATGACAAATGACAAATGACCAATGACCAAGGACAAATGACAAATGACATAAGACAAATGACCCATCTCCCCTCCCAATCAGATAGAATAGGCAAGATTAGGAGCCAATAGCCATTATGGTTTTTCCTCTGCCGACTATTTTACTTCAAACCTTTTTTTTAATCATTTCCGTCGCCATTGAATCCTCCGTGTTTTATGCGCGCTGTCAAGTCAGCCGAAAAACTAGCGTGGAATATGCCCTGGCGATTAATTTAATTTCGGCTTGTGTGGGCTGGATGTTCTTCTTCTATGTCGAGCCTTTTCTTTCACCGAGTCTCCGAATTCAACTGGTTACATACATTTTTGTAAATCAACTAGGGGAGGGGGGCTTGGCTTTAATTTCTATCATCGGATTTTTTGTATTTTGGGCAAATTTTGCCATCAAACTCATTAGTTTAAACATCTTAAATAAAATTGTTGATTCCGATTACCCACTTCAAAAAGATTCGGAATTAGAAGAAGATACTAGATATTTCACTCGTAAACTCAAAAGAGCCCCGGAACGACGACAGGCAATGGCTGTTTTATGGGGTCATTCCTATAGCCATAGCATGATTTTATTAGTTTTATGGTTAAAAAGTATTCAAAATACAATTTGAGATCGCGGAGATGAGGTCCGGGGTAAATAAAGTATAAAATTATCTCTAAACCAGGCATAAATATCGCTGTCTTGAGTTGCTTGATAATCCTATTGTTCACTTTTTGACTGCCTAAGATGCTTAAATACTGGATTGATAAATTAAGACCTCCCCGACCCTTTTGTTGGGAAACCTTGATTTTATTAAGCATATTTTCTTGGTTGCTTTCTGCCTTTTCTTGGCTACTGGTTCCTCCGGCTTTGAATGCCTATCATTTTACCCATACGGGATTCTTGATATTTTTTGTGCTGGGAACAGCTTGGTGGCAATGGGAACGACCGATAAAACTATTTGGTATTAATATCGGGCCTTGGATTGTGGGATTGCTATTGAGTATTATTTTGTTGGATGACTTACCCGAGAATTGGCGGCATCAAGGGATGATTGTCACTTGGCCCTTGCTGACTGCCTCGGTGCGGTCCGTGCCTAAATTTTTTAGAGGGCAACTCTTACCCAGTTGGCCTCCTATCTCAAGTCGTAAAGAATTAACGGTGATGTTTTTATTTCATGTTTTGATAAGTTTATGGTTACAATTTGGGTTTTTAATGAATCAGTGGTTAATCGAGTATCCCAGTTTATTATCGGAAGATTTGACCCGCAGTTCATTTGCAGTTCCCCGGGGAATTGAAGCGCCAGAAATCCCCCAAGGAAATATCATGATTAACGAGATGGAAGCCTTTTTCCGGGACCAGATAGAGGGGCAACAGTGGCCCCGAGCAACTCAAGTGATGTCGGGATTGGTAGAAAACCGAATTTCCATTGATGACGCGGTTAAGAAAAGGTTACCGAATATCGAAGAAAATCAATGGTGGGAACTGCGGGGAAACGTGATTCAGCGTCAGGCTGGATATGGTATCACCTTATTCGCGATTTGGACAGGGTTGCCCTTAGCCGGGGAGAAATATTACCTGGAAAAATCCTGCGAAATTTCTCGAACCTTTCGGCAACCGGAACCCGTAAGCAGTCGCCCTCCGGTAGAGGCGTTAGATCGGGCACAGATGGAGTGCGGACCCACGAGCGATCGCCAATCTGGACCCATCCCCTTACTCGGGCAACGTTTCGATTAAAATAGAAAGAGAGAGGCGATTCTCGCCGGCTAGATTGACTGGGCAAAGTCCCGGGATTTTTCTATTGCATTTTAGCCCCTATGCCTTTAAAATTTGCTCATAGCAAAATCGAGAAAAGTTGAAATTGAAGCGAGGAGGTGTCTTGGTGAACCCAGGCAGAACGTTGGCGATCGCAAACAATGTTTTTTGGGAAGTGATTCGCGCTCGCGTCCTCTATTTTATCATGGTGTTTGGGTTATTTTTCATCGGGGCAATGCGCCTGATCCCCGAATATGCTGTTCTCACTGAGGACAAGATTCTTCTGGATTTGGGAATTGCGGCGATTGGCATTTTGGGATTAATTGTTGCGGCATTTGTCGGAACTGCACCGATCCAAAATGAAATCGAAAATCGCACGGTTCTCGTCTTGCTGGCTAAACCCATTAGTCGTGCTGAATTTATCGTCGGTAAACATCTCGGACTCTGTGCGGTTCTCGCGGTCCTAATTACGGTGACGATGGCGTTGTATTTAGGGTTGATGAGTTTATCTCAGATAGATTATCCCCTGTTGAGTCTGCTCGTTGCGGCGTTTTATCTATTTTTAGAACTGTCGTTACTCACGGCAGTGGCGATCGCCTTAAGTGTCTTTACCAGTTCCTTACTGGCAACCCTCCTGACTTTTGCCGTTTATGTCATGGGACATCTGAGTGAGGATATCGTTACCGCCGGTGAACTGAGTAAAAGTCCCACGGTTGAAGCCATTACCCGAGGGTTATATTTAATCTTACCCGACTTATCCCGGTTAGACCTCAAAAATCAAGCGGTTTATGGGATATTACCGGATGGGGGTACCTTGCTTCTCAATTTCATTTACGCCTTATTTTACATCATCCTGCTGTTGGCGATCGCCAATTTAATCTTTTCTCGACGGGAATTTTAAACCCGTATCTTTCTTTCTAGGTCGGTACAATAAAGGTTGGAAACCCGGTTTCTTCACAAAAATGTTGGCGATTAGCAACAAGTTAGGTTAAGAAACCGGGTTTCTTGTCCTAGGGGACCGACACCCATTTTGACTAGATGAACGTTTTTTTTAACCCAAATCACTCATGCAACAACTTCAACAACTTCAACAAATTTTTCAAGAAATGGACCGGGCATTAATTGCCTATTCCGGCGGCATTGATAGTACCTTAGTCGCCAAAATTGCTTACGATACCTTGGGAGACAAAGCGTTAGCCGTTACAGCAGTTTCCCCCTCTCTGCTTCCGGAAGACTTAGAAGATGCGCGGATTCAAGCAGCAGAAATTGGCATTGCTCATGAAGAAGTCACCACTCAGGAAATGGCGAATCCCAATTACACCGCCAATCCCGTGAATCGCTGTTATTTCTGTAAAAGTGAACTCCATGATACCCTCAAACCGCTGGCAGTATCCCGGGGATATCCTTATGTGGTAGATGGGGTGAATGGGGATGATTTGCAGGACTATCGCCCGGGGATTCAAGCGGCGAAAGAACGAGGGGCGCGATCGCCTCTTGCCGAAGTCGGACTCACCAAAGTCCAAGTGCGTCAACTGGCGAAATTCTTAGACTTGCCTTGGTGGGATAAACCCGCCCAACCCTGTTTAAGTTCTCGCTTTCCTTATGGGGAAGAAATCACTGTCGAAAAGCTCCAAAGAGTGGGTCGCGCCGAGCGTTATTTGCGAAAATTAGGACTCAAAAATCTCCGAGTTCGGTCCGAAGGAGACAGCGCCAGAATTGAATTACCCCCGGAACAAATCAAGGAATTTGTGTTAATTACGGATTTGCCAGCTTTAGTGGCTGCCTTTCAAGAGTTTGGATTTATTTACGTTAATTTAGACCTAGAAGGGTATCGGAGTGGTAAACTCAATCAGGTCTTAACCCCAGAGGTGTTGGCAAAAGCACCAGCAGGAGTATAGGCGACAAGGGCGGGGGTCATGGGCGGATGGTCGCCGGTGACCCCCCGGGGGTGCAGAGTTCTTTTATTTTTAATGTAAACGATGAGACGCTTGAGAAGAGGGTATTACAGAATTAGCGATTGTTTTCGAGATGATAATTTTGTTCATCTCACAGAACAAATTCAGATTGTGATCGCCAAAGTCTTGTCGATTTTAATGATTATTATCATTTTAGTTGCCGTCTGTGACTTGATCATCTTTTTGGCCCAAGTTCTGTTTACAGAACCCGTGGGCTTTTTAACGAATACGTTATTTAAAATATTTGGCTTGTTCCTGAATATTCTGATTTCTATGGAAATTTTAGAGAATATTACAGCCTATATGAAAAAACATACAGTCCAAGTGGAACTGGTGATTGTCACATCCCTAGTTGCTGTTGCCCGAAAAATTATTATTTTTGACCTAGAAAAATATTCAGAATTTGCCTTACTGGGTTTGGCTGTTGCCATTTTTGCTCTATCGATTAGTTACTGGATTGTTCGCAGTCTCAACTCCAACTCCCGAGTCTGAGTTCAAGATGCACCCTGGCAGTTCGGAACAATCGCTTTTTTCTTGGAAAATTCACGAGGGCATTTTTGCAGAGGGAACTCTCCCTGAATTTAACTAAAAAAAAGAAAAAACCCACACCCTCAAGGGTGCGGGTTTTTATAGACCTTTGAAAACCGGATTCCGTACCCTACCCAGATTGGGAAGAAGTCTAAAATTCCGATTCCAGATTATGCCTCGACACTTGTCCCTAAACAGGCGGCTAAATCTTCCTCGGGAGTGCCGATCTCCTTGAGATTATAAGTCTGGGAAAGTAACTGAAACACATTCGGAGAAATAAACGCAGGCAGTGTTGGCCCTAAGCGAATATTTTTAATTCCCAAATGGAACAGGGTCAACAAAATTGATACCGCTTTTTGTTCATACCATGACAAAATCATCGACAATGGCAGTTCATTCACGCCCACCCCAAAGGCATTGGCTAAAGCTAGGGTAATTTGCACTGCGGAGTAGGCATCATTACATTGACCCACATCCATCAAGCGCGGAATTCCGCCAATGTCTCCGAGTTCTTTATCAAAGAACCGGAATTTGCCACAAGCTAGGGTAAGCACCACGCAGTCTTCCGGGACTTTTTCCACGAATTCCGTGTAATAGTTGCGGCTGGGTTTGGCCCCATCGCAACCGCCGACGAGGAAGAAGTGGCGAATATCTCCCCGTTTGACGGCAGCGATTACTTCATCGGCAACACCCAAGACGGCATTCCGGGCAAATCCGGTGGTGACTTGGCGGGGGTCGCCGTTATCGGTAAATCCGGGCATGGATAAGCTACAGGCGATCGCAGGGCTAAAGTCGCGGTTTTCAATATGGGCCAATCCGGGCCAACCCACAGGGCCACAGGTGAACACTCTATTAATATAGGTGTTGTGGGGTGGCATCAGACAGTTGGTGGTCATGACGATCGCCCCTGGGAATTGGGCAAATTCGCGGGTTTGATTTTGCCATGCGGTCCCATAATGACCATACAGATGGGGATATTTCTGCTTGAGTCCCGGATACCCATGCGCCGGTAACATTTCCCCGTGGGTATAGACGTAAATCCCCTGGTTAGCCGTTTGTTTGAGGAGTTCCTCTAGGTCCTTGAGATCATGACCCGAGACGAGAATCGCTTTACCCGGTTGGGTTCCCAAGGGCACGCGGGTGGGGACGGGATGACCATAGTTTCCGGTATTCCCGGTATCTAAGAGTTCCATCGCCAAGAGGTTGATTTCCCCGACTTTTAAGGCCATTTGTACCCAGTCTTCTAAGGCCAAATCCACGGCGTCAAGTCCAGCTAAGGCTTCATGACAGAAGGCATAGAGGCGATCGTCTTCCTGTCCCAGTTCTTGGGCATGGTAGGCATAGGCGGCGATGCCTTTGAGTCCATAAATAATGGTCAGTTTGAGGGAGAAAATATCAACGTCTTGGGCGGATTGGGAGATAAATTTGTATTCTACATCTCGCCCTTGTTGGACTAATTCATCGAGGGTGGAGGCGGGTTCCAAGGTGGCGGGACCTTCGTCCAAGCGGACCTCGGGGGCGACTGCTTGCAGTTGTGCTTTTAATCCATCCCGGAGGGCGATCGCCTGATGGATATATTGAACAAAACTTTCGGGGTCGAAGTTGACGTTGGTGAGGGTGGAAAAGAGGGTTTCGCAGGTAAAGCGATCGGCTTGGCGGTTAATAATTCCCTGTTTCCGGGCGGCGATCGCCACTTGTCCGAGTCCCCGCAATAAATGGGTTAATAAATCTTGGAGGGCATCCACTTCGGGGCTTTTTCCACAGGCACCCCATTGATAACAGGCTTCTCCACCGGCTGTTTGTTCACATTGGCTGCAATACATGATGTCACCTCTCGGTCGCTTTCGTCTTGTTATCTCTACTCTAAGTTGGCCTTCTGAGAATGTCTTTGACTTAAGTCAAAGAAAGCCAGATTTATACTCGATTCGGTTCTCATCTCAGACTGAGGCGGATTGGAAGCATTGATTCTAATTGGCACAGGCGATTCTCGAATCGCCCCTACAGGGATAAGACTTCTTGCAAAATTCTAAGAAGCCCCCCTTCTTAAGGGGGGTTGGGGGGATCTATCCGGTATTTTGCAAGAGGTCTATAGAGCTCAGGGGTCATATCAAGTTGGGTAGATTAACCTGAAAAACCATTTCTTCCTCTAGGACTGAGGCGGATTTGCAGCATTGATTCTAATGGGAACAGGCGATTCTCGAATCGCCCCTACAGGGGTAGAGCTCAGGGGTCATATCAAGTTGGGTAGATTAACCTGAAAAACCATTTCTTCCTCTAGGACTGAGGCGGATTTGAAGCATTCATTCTAATTGGAACAGGCGATTCTCGAATCGCCCCTACAGGGATAAAGGTCAGGGGTCATAATGTAGGGGCGATTCTCGAATCGCCCCTACAGGGATAGAGAGTTCATGGATCACTCTTGTGGGTGTGAGTTTTTCTCAATCCCATTCGGGATCAGCCAGTTTTGCCGGTACAATTAAAGCAATCAGTTGATCCAGTCTCGGGAATTTAGTCTTGAAAGACCCATCTTTTGATAAACCAGCATTTCTTGCCCAAACTCCCCTGTTTCAGGGTTTACCCCCAGACCAACATCAGGCCCTGGCCCAGATTGCGATCGGCCAATCCTATCAGAAAGGAGAGGCGTTGTTTTGGGAGGGGGATGATCAAGGGGTGGGTTTTTTTATCGTGATTTCGGGTCGAGTTAAAGTTTTTAAACAATCTCCGTTAGGCAAAGAACAGATTTTGCAAATCTTTGGTCCGGGTCAGCATTTTGCGGAGGTGCCTGCTTTTGATGGTCAACCCTTTCCCGCTTCTGCTGCCGCCCTAGAGTCCACTCAGGTGTTGTTCTTTCCCCGGGCTGCATTCGTGGCCTTGATGCAAGCCCATCCCAATATTGCTATAACTTTGTTAGGAATTTTTGCCCGTCATCTGCGATGGTTAGCTCTTATGGTGGAAGATTTGTCGTTGAAGGATGTCCCGCAACGGTTGGCTGCTTATCTTATTTACTTAAGTGATTCACCCCAGGGGAGTTTGGAACAAGTGGAATTGGATATTACGAAAGGGCAATTGGCGGCTTTTTTGGGGACGATTCCGGAGACTCTCTCTCGGGTGTTTGCGAAACTGAGCAGTGAGGGGGTTTTGGAGATTGAGGGGGCGCGGATTCGCTTGTTAGATTTGTCGCGGTTGCGGGCTTTGGCGGGAATTTCCGAGTGAGGGTAAGGGGTGATGTTGTCTGGATAGAACCCTTATACCTGGAGTTGGGGAAAACACAAAGCATAGTTCACCCTCTGGTTTCCTCTGGACTGATCGCGAGTTTTGTCACTTTTTGTTACGTGCATTGATTTTTTCTATCCCTTGTGTTAAAATTTACAGTTTTTTGCCTAAGTATATATTCTGTTTTCCATCGGGATCAACAAAAAGTTGATCGCTTCCGGGTTGTCTTCAAAGCGCGGGAGAACTGGCGGTGTCCCCTGCTGCATGGCGATGTTTTCTGAGCCCCTGAGTTAGAGGGAGGTGAGGGGATGAAAAATTTGATCTCTCTAGGGTGCAGTTTTTCCAGGATGACTGGAATATCTGGGAGAGACTTGATTTTTTATTCAAAGTGCTGAGATGCATAATCTATAAAATATTGTCAAGTCGCTAAAGAAAGAGACAACCAGCACGGACTGGCTAGAACTGTCCAAACCATGAGGGGAAAGGGGTTAGAAAGAACATTGATTGCCAGGGTGAAGGGGGAAAGCTCGACGATTAATGTCCTGGCATCATCCCCCTGGGCGATCGCCATCGGTACAAGTCTAAATCCGTTAAAAATTTTTGACTTGATCGCATTCGCGGGCAACAAATGGTTAGAAACACAGTATAATGAAAAACGTTGTATCGTTTGTAAAGATTTAGAAACCTTGACTAACCAAATTCCCCCCGAATTTTTAACCGGAGTCGCTAAAGAACGAGGCGTTTCCGATGCTGAGTTAGAAACCGTTATGATGGCACTTGACGGCAATTCCACCGCCGCGATCGCCACGATCCTAGGAATCAGCAACATTGCCGTTCGCAAACGACTCGGCGAAGTCTACAGAAAATTTAGCATTTATGGGCGCGGTCCGGGCAAACTGGCCGAATTGCGGCATCAGCTATTCTATCAATACCAAGCCCAAGAAACAGAAGCACCTGCACCCACCAAAACCAAGGGGAAAGCCAAAGCCGAACCGGCTACAACTTCCCGCAAAAAAACTGAACCGGCAGCCGCTGAACCGTCTCCCGAAGTCGTCTCCACCGGAAGTCGCAGCCAAGATTGGGGTGAGTCGCCGGATGTATCCCAATTTTATGGACGCACCGAAGAACTTAAAATTCTAGAAGAATTAATTATCGATGAAAGCTCTCGGTTAGTCACCCTTTTAGGCATGACGGGTATCGGCAAAACCGTACTTTCCGTACAAATTGCTAAACAACTCGAAAGCGAGTTTGAGTTCGTGGTGTGGCGGTCCCTCTGTGCCACCCCCAAACTCGAAGACTTGTTAGGGAACCTGCTGCAAACCCTTTCCCCCCAAAAGAAACCGGATATTCCCGAGGACCTCAGCGGCAGAATCTTACGACTGCTAGAGTTGCTGAAAAAGAATCGCTGCCTGATCATCTTAGACGATATCGATGCCTTGCTCAAGGGGGATGAACTCGCCGGGAATTATCGTCCAGGATTTGAAAACTATCGCGATTTCATCAAGCGCATTGCCGAAACCAGTCATCAAAGCTGCTTCGTCCTAGTCACCACGGAAGAACCCGCTGAAATTGCCTTGTTGCATGGGGAAAAAGTCCAGACCCTGCAACCGATGGATTCCCACGAAATCGCCCGGGAAATCTTTGCCGATAAAGGAGTGCCCCCCACGGAGAAAGAGTGGGTTGAACTGGTTAAACGCTATGGAGATAATCTGTTGGCGTATAAGGTTGTGGCTACGACCATTAAAGAATTCTTTAATGGAAATACCGCCACTTTCCTGAAAGCCACCGAGTTGTTTATCGAAGATACGCTGACTCATTTACTAGAGCAGCATTTCGGGCGCTTATCTTCCTCGGAAGAAGAGATTTTGTACTGGTTGGCGATCGCCAAGACTCCGGTTACCCTGTCCCGCTTGCGCGAGGATATGTTATTACCCGTATCCCTCTCGGATATGCTCAAAAACCTCGATTCCTTGGATCGCCGCGCCTTAATCGAAAAACAGGAAACAGCCAGCGACATTTTCTTCACCTTACAACCGTTGATGATGAAGTTTGTCACCACTAAATTAGTGGAAAATGCCTGTGAAGAGATTAAAGAGTTGGTGAAAACTCAAAAACTGTCAAGTTTAAGAATTTTAATCCAACATAATCTCGGCGCAGTCCAGCAGACTTCTGGCAAAAAAGGCAAAGCTGCTGCCGCTCAAAAACCCCAAATGGTGCAACAGATTAAAAACCAGTTGCAACTTTTCGTGATGCGAAGTGGGGGATATGATGAGTTGATTACTCAACTCGAAGCCATTGCTGGAAAACTCGAAGATAAAACCCAAATGGATGTGGGATATGCCAGCGCTAACCTTCGTAACTTGCTTGCGATTATGGCGGGTTAAACAGGGTTTTCCCTAGGCGATCGCCTAGAGAACCCAATCCAATTCGGGGAAATTTGGCTTCAGGAGACAGCTTTTCACAAAAAAAATGCTTTCACCGTTGCAAAAAAGCCAAGTTTCCCCTCGCTCATCTTCGAGCCAATGATATTCTAAAATGGGTTGTGAGTTACTGTATTAATCCCAACTGCATCCAGCGGGAAAATCCCGATACCGAGAGTCACTGCGATAACTGCGGTTCTCCCTTACTAATTGGCGATCGCTATCGCATCAAAACCCCCTTGCGAGAACCCAATCCCGCTTATCCCTGCGATATCTATGAAGTCCAGGATTGGGGAGAACAGGAATGGGGAACCCCCAAGGTGATGAAAGTCCTGAAATTTACCACTCAACCTGATTTTGTCCGCTTGTTTAAACAAGAAGCGCGAGTTTTAATCTGGTTGCGACATCCGAGGATACCCCAGGTGGAACCAGGGGGATATTTTATCCTCACCCTGGGCGATCGCAAATCTCTCCAGGGGTTTGTCATGGAAAAAAAAGCCGGAAAAACCCTAGAACAACAGATTGAGCAACAGGGTCCTATTTCCGAAACCGTCGCTGGCAACTGGTTAGCCCAGTTAATGGAAATCATCGGCACAATTCATCACGAAGGAGTGGTGCATCGAGATATTAAACCCAGCAATCTGATTCTCACACCCGATGGACAAGTGCAACTGATTGATTTTGGCAGTGTCGCCGATCGCCACAATCGAAGTATCCGGGTGGGAACCTCGGGTTATGCACCCCCGGAACAACTCCTCGGGGATACCCAACCCCAATCGGATTTTTTCGCGATCGCCCGGACTTTTTTATATGCCTTAACTGGATTAACTCCCCTCGACTTTCCCGAAACCCCTCAAGGACAGCTCATCTGGCGCAGTCACCTTCCAAAGCTCTCTCCCGAGTTAGCGCAGTTACTCGATGACTTGATGGCACCGGACTGGCACAGTCGCCCCCAAACGGCACAAGCTATTTTAACCCGTTTAAAGTCATTATCCCTCTGAGTCAGAGCAATCCCCCAACTGAACATCTCCCTATATAGCAATACTGTGTTCCGTGAGATGTAATAGACTGTTTAAGTTTGAGTTAGGACCGATGCAAATTTGGAGAAGCAACCCTCACTGGAGGAAAAACCCGATATCAATCACCTCTACTATCTATAAGCGGCGATCCGATGTTCGTGCTGTTAGTTTGTTCGGTTATCTTATATGCAGCATTGATGCAATGTTTATTCTTGAGAATATCCGTCACTTTGATCCTTAAACCTGTAAATTGAAGTGTTATTTCTCACCCTTGACTCTTTGATTAAAAAAGCGACTGCAATTCCCGTCGAATCAGAACGCCCCGAGAGGCTGCACTGGATCAACCCGCGCTCAAGGCAGATTCATAGCATCTTTTAAGATATTTTTAAGCAACATTTGATATAGCAATCCTTGCAGCAGTTGTGGAAGACCCTCACCCCCAACCCCTCTCCCAGAACGGGAGAGGGGAGAAGAAAATGTTATAAATCATTTAGGACTGCTATACTTTTTTAATCTTTAATTTTTTCTTAAACAAAACATAAACCGATTCCATGAAGATAGGATTAGATTGGAGGGACAAGACCCCCGTTCTCTCTTTCTAAAGCCCGGAGGCAAAGCAGGCTCTGATTGGGTCAAGAAACCTAGTTTTTTGTCCCTGAGTTCTCAACCTGTACCGGACTTCTAGACATAGGATGTCAAATCCCGTGAACAAACTTGGTAAAATTAGATACTAAAGTCGGGTTGTCATGCAATTTACGGATGAGTAGAATTCGATTTAGGTATCGCTGGGCCCAAACCGACTAGCACATCCAGCAAACCGAGGATAAATTGAAATGGATAAAAGTTAGACTGGAACCCTTGTAACTTTGGCAACTATTGCACCCAGACTCATTCAAAACTCACCCATCAATATGCCCCCAACTCTCTCTAATCTGTTAGAACAAGCTAACGAAGCCGCAAAACAAGAAGATTGGCAATTGGTGACCCAATGTTTGGAAAAACTAGCCACAATCCCAGGGACATCTAAAGTTGAATCTTTACCCGTGGCAACGGAGGAACCGAACGGTCGATCGCCCCATCTGAATCCCTCCTCCCTACTCGGTTTGGCGGATCAAGTTTTAGAATACGGTGATTTTCAACAACGATGGGAAGTTGCCAAACTATTCCCTCGTCTGGGAACCGAGGCGATCGCCCCAATGTTGGGGATTCTGGCGGATCCGGATGCCGAAGTGGAATTGCAATGGTTTGCGGGTCGAATCCTGGCGGAGTTTAAGAACCCAGAGGCGATCGCCGCCTTGATTGAATTACTCCAGAGTCCAGAAGAAGAATTAAGCTCAATGGCAGCCACTGCCTTAGCTCAAATGGGTGAACCGGCGATCGCTGCTTTAACTCAGCAGTTAGCCGACTCCACCACCCGCGCATTAGCAGTGCGATCCCTTGGAAAAATCCGCAATCCCCAAATTATCGAACCCCTATTGACTGTGGTGGGCGATCGCGACCCCCAAGTGCGTTCCGAGGCGATCGCCGCCCTGAATAGCTATGATGACCCCACTCACGCCCAGGTCCTCCTGGAATCCATCCATGACTTTCATGCCTCCGTCCGTCGGGAAGCCACCATCGGCTTAGGGTTATGCGCCATGCGACCCTCATACAAAAACCAGACTGAGGAGATCTACCGGGCGATCGCCTCGGAAATTGAGGACCTCCTGCGGGAGCGTTTGTGGGACTTTAACCCCGATGTCACCCATCAGGCGGCGATTTCCCTGGGACGGGTGGCAACGCCGAAAGCCGCAGCCTACCTCGATGAAATTCTCGACTCCCCAGGTACCCCCATCCCCTTACAAATTTATGCGGTTCGTGCCTTAGCTTGGATGGGAACTCTCGAAGCCTTGGAGTATTTAGAAAAAGCATTAGTCAGTCGCGAACAGAATGGTTCTAGTCCCGAGGTGATTGCAGAAATTGTCTCCTTACTCGGACGGGTCCAAGTGCCACAGTTAAAGCCGAAAGCGGCGCAGATGCTGATCGAACGGTTAAACAGTCAGCCCACAGTCAATGGGAAAGACGTGATCTGGAGGAAACAAGCGATCGCCTCGGCATTGGGTTATCTCGGCCAAACAACTAGCATAGAACCCCTGATTCAACTGTTAGCCACCTCGGAGGCGGGGGTCCGGTTTCATGCGATCGCCGCCCTGAAACAGATTGCCCCGGATCAAGCCTATCTGCAACTGCTGCACCTCTCTCATCAACCCACTGCCAGTCCCTCTCTCCAACAAGGGGTGGCGATCGCCTTGGAAGAATGGGTCAAAAGTTAGGGAATTCTGACAAGGGGCGATCGGCCTGGGGAATCCCTTGACCCTCCCCCTGTGAAACCCTCGGATCAAGGGATTCCCCAGAGAACACCCCTGAGCCGTTCCCCCCTCTCCAGGGATTGATTCATGTAAATTTTGCATGATTTTTCGGTAATTTACGCATAAACCCAGGTCTTTTTGCAGCGAAGGCTACAAAACCCACCCCTTGAGGATGAGATTTGTTGGGAGATTAAGAAGCAGTTAACAAGGCGCGAATCCGAGCAAACATCGAATCGGATTCATTCCTCGGATTCCTTATTATCATTCAGGACTATCTGCAACCCATGATGTCTCAACGCTCGTCCATCTTCCTCCTGACTACCCCACTCCTTTTAGGGCTCAACTTACTGGGCATCCGGGCGGTTGCGGCTGAACCCGTCCCCTTAACTCATCTGGACCCAGAACCCCCGGCGATCGCCTCCCCGTCCCTAGAACCTCCTGGGGATGAAACGACTAACCTCATTCAACAAATTGACTTCTATTCCCAAACCAATTTAGATTTCGGTCCGTTAGAACAGGTTAACTCGGTTTCTGAACTCACCGACGTCAGTCCCACAGACTGGGCCTTCCAAGCCCTCCAAAACCTAGCCTCCCAGTACAATTGTCTCTTGGGATATGGCGATGGAACGTTTCAGGGCGATCGGGCGATGACCCGCTATGAATTTGCCACCAGTTTAAACGCCTGTCTGGAAGCGATCGGCACTCGCATCAGTGAACTCGACTTCAACACCGGCGATCTCGACCTACTCACTCGCTTAACCCAGGACTTTTCTGCGGAACTTGCCACCCTCCGCAGTCGCGTAGATAACCTCGAACTGCGAACCGCTGAAATTGAAGCCAATCAGTTCTCCCCCACCACAAAACTCGCCGGTGAAGCCGCTTTCACCCTCGCCGATGCCTTCACCGACGATGCCGACGCCGAAACCGTCTTGAGTAGTCGTGTTCGCCTCAACTTCGTCACCAGTTTTACAGGTCGAGATAACCTCTTTACTCGTCTAGAAATGGGCAATATTGGCAACTCCTTTCAGCCCGTCTTAGGCACAAATGAAGGGCGTTTTGCCTTTGATGGTGCCAACAACAACACCGTTACCCTCAACCGCTTGCACTATTTCTTTCCCGTCGGCGACAACCTCAGCGTGCGGATTTTCGCCAATGCCGGAGGACATCAATTTTATGCCAATACCCTCAACCCCTTCCTAGAATCCGGGGGCGGTGCCACCGGCGCATTATCCCGCTTCGCCGAACGCAATCCGATTTATCGCTTCACCCTGGGCGGGGCCGGTTTAGGGGTTAAATATACCCTCGGCAATAATTTAGAAATTAATGCCGGTTACTTAGCCAGTGAAGCCAAAACTCCCCTATCAGGTGCTGGTTTATTTGATGGCAACTATTCTACCCTGGGACAGATTGTTTTTGGCAGTCGATTTCAGGTCGGTTTGACCTACATTCATGCTTATGAAGGAACCTCTGCCCCCCGGTTTGGTTTCGGTGGCACGGGCACAAATTTAGCGAATCTTTCCCCGGCAGCCCTGAATCCCCTGAGTCCCTCCTTGCGAGCAACTCCCGTCGTTAGCAACTCCTACAGTGTCAATACCTCCTTGCGAATTACTCCGAATTTAATTGTCGGCGGGTGGATTGCTAAAACCAATGCCCGACTGATTGGGTTGGGAGATGCTGATATTTGGAATTATGCGGCTACAGTGGTTTTACCCGATTTAGGAACTCCGGGTTCTTTTGCCAGCTTAATTGTCGGTGCTGAACCCCATTTAACTAATCTGGATGTCCCGGGAAATCCTGATTTTGCTAAGGATACTCCTTTTCATATTGAAGGGCTTTACAAGTATCAAATCACTCCCAATATTTCCCTAACTCCCGGTTTGATTTGGTTGACGGCCCCCAATCAAAATAACGACAATAGCGATGTGTTCATCGGGACATTCCGAACCACATTTACGTTTTAAATTCCAGAAACCCTTAAGGGTGGAAGGTCTCAAAATAAAGCCCACCGGGGCGGGCTGATTCAACAGGGGCGATCGACTCCGGATTAGGTAGGCGACTTTTTTCGATAAAAACCCAACCCTTCTACATCCGGTCCTCTCCCCGAACTCCAGGGGAGGGGATGAGAGTGGGGTCTCCCCCGGAAGAGATTTCACGGGTCGGTGCGATCGCCCTGGGGTTGTCCCGAACTCTGATGCAATTGAGCCCAATATCGACCCAAGGATAGAGACAATCCTGGAAAATCTGGTATCAATTTGTACTAAAAATTTGAAGGGCTTCAGGTAAGATAAAAAATGCGGAAAAATCTTATTTGTCTCTCCATATATGCGCCTAGAGCAGTTACAAGCTTTTATGGCAATTGCTGATACGGGTAGCTTCCAACAAGCGGCCCGTCGATGCGGGGTCACCCAATCTACAATTAGCCGTCAAATTCAGTCTCTTGAAGCAGAACTGGGCTTGCAGTTATTTCATCGCAGCGCTCAGGCCAAATTAACCTTGCCCGGAGAGCGATTTTTCCCCCATGCCCGCAAAATTTGTCAGGAATGGCACAATGCACGAGAGGAACTGAGCAATTTATTAGAAGGGAAACAGCCGGAACTCTGTGTCGCTGCAATTCACTCGGTTTGTGCCTATTATTTACCTCCTATTTTAAGAAAATTTTGTCGGCAGTATCCAGAGGTGCAGCTTCGAGTGACGGCATTAGGCAGCGATCGCGCTTTAAAAGTCCTCAAAGATGGTCTCGTGGATCTGGCGATCGTCATGAATAACCGCCTATTAACCTCTAGTGCAGAAATGGTGGTGGATATTCTCTACAATGAGTCAATTCAAGTGTTAATGGCAGCCAATCATCCCCTGGCTCAATATGACCCCGTACCCTGGCAAGAATTAGCCCGCTATCCTCAAGTGGTCTTTAAAGATGGCTATGGAATGCAGCGGTTGGTTCAAGATATGTTTGCTAAATACAACCTGACTTTGCGGGCGGTGTTGGAGTTAAATACTCCCGATGCGTTCCGTGGAGTCGTCCAGGAGGGGGAGATGGTGGCGCTGTTGCCAGAATCAGCCTTAGTCGAAGCCCGTTATGACCCAAAACTGGCCATTCGCTCTCTACCTCCGGCAGCTCAAATCGATTCCCCTGGCACCCCCTCCCCATTGAATGGAATTTATCCTTCATTGGCGGGGGATTCGGGTTGGAATCGGCAAGTGGTAATCGTCACCACGAGCGATCGCCTCCAAATTCCTCCCATCCAACACTTTTGGCAACTGGTTCATGACTTTTTGCCCCTCAAAGTGGCATCGGGTTAAAAACTGGAATTGTTACTCTATAGCGGTTCTCATGAATATACGGTACCGCCCTCACCCCAAACCGACGGCGGCCCAAAGGGGGAGAGGCGCTTTGAAAGCATACCTCATGAGTTCGGGAACCGCTCTATTTCTCGGGGTTAATTTGGCCCAGATTCCTGACCCCCACCCCAGATTCCCCGGGGTTTTTCCCCTTTATTCCCCTTTATTCCCCCTCTCACTCATGAGTACAGCGTTCAGAGAATTTGTCAAGAAAGTCGGCAGTGGTCCCCACACCAGCCAAAACCTCTCCCGTACAGAAGCTGCCGATGCAATGCGGATGATGCTAGTGGGGGAAGCGACCCCGGCACAAATCGGTGCATTTTTGATAGCGCACCGCATCAAGCGTCCAACGGGGGAAGAATTGGCGGGGATGCTGGATGCTTACGACGAAATCGGGCCAAAACTGGGACCGATCGCCACCTCGTCCCCCGTAATGGTCTGGGGATGTCCCTACGATGGGCGATCGCGCACGGCACCTGTCACCGTCCTCAGTGCCATCCTCCTCGCCACTTACGGTCAACCTGTACTCCTCCACGGTGGCGATCAAATGCCGACTAAGTATGGCCTTCCCTTTGTGGAAATTTGGGATGCCTTGGGGGTCAACTGGCGAACCCTCGACCTCCAACAACTCCAGTCCGTCTTGCAAGCAACCGGAGTGGGATTGGTCTATCTTCCCAAACAGTTTCCCCAAGCGGCGAGTCTGGTTCCCTACCGGGATCAATTGGGGAAACGACCCCCAGTCGCCACCTTAGAACTGATTTGGTCTCCCTATCAGGGCGATCGCCACCTCGTCGCCGGGTTCGTCCATCCCCCCACCGAACTGATGTTTCGCAATGCTCTAGGATTACGCGGGGACTCCCGCTTGACCACAGTCAAAGGATTAGAAGGCAGTTGCGATTTACCTCGGGAACGCACCGCCATTATCGGATATACCAATCCCTCCGAGACTTCCCCCCCACCTGCCGTCTCTGAGTCTGAGTCTCCCCATGCCGATCCGTTCCAGCGCTTACTTCTGCATCCTCGGGACTACGGATTTACCCCAGAAAATCCCCCCTTCCAATCCGAAGCATTCCCCGCCCAAATGCAAGGAGTGCTACGGGGTGAACCCAGTGAACTGATGGAGTCTGCCGTCTGGAGTGGGGGATTTTACCTCTGGCATTGTGGTATTGCTGGAGATCTAATCACCGGCATTGCTCAAGCGCGAGAAGGGTTTAAAAGCGGTCGAGTTGCTGCTAAACTCCAGGAAATTACTCAATCGGTCAGTTCGCGATCGGTCTTGGATTAGTCATTAGTCATTAGTCATTTGTCATTTGTCATTTGTCATTTGTCATTAAAACCTAGCCCTGTCAAGGTTTGTAGATTGTAGGGGCGCAATGCTTGCGCCCTCTTTTGGGC
>JAABSJ010000106.1 GCA_011390515.1 Oscillatoria sp. | reverse complement strand
GTCGAGTGTTCCCCGCGCGGGGCCATGCCCCCGGTCAATCCTTGAAACTGCGGCTTTCCTTGATCTGGTCCCAGGCCCAGACGACTTCCTGCAGGCGATCATAATTTCTGATTGCCTAACATCGCTTTATCGCCGTTTGTAGTAGCGCTTTTTCTGGATTCCCGCATATAGCGCTGACGCCCATGGCTTCGCTAACGCGGGAATGACAGATTGCTGCTGTGTAGCTCATCAAAGTGAAAAATGCTATAAAGAAATCTTGACCCGCATCTACCTGGGGTGGTAATGTAGTGGAAAAATACAGGCAAAGCCACTGGAGTACAATATGGGATTCGCCGAAGAGATCGCCAAGGTTGCTGATCGAGTTCGCAAGAATGCCGATTTGGTTGTTGGAGAACAAGCCACAAAACAACAGCTCATTTTACCATTCTTGCAGGCCCTGGGATATGATATCTGGGAACCATCGGAGGTGATACCGGAATCGATTTCCTCCTTTGCCTCCAAGACAAAGGCAGGGCATCTAGACAAAGTAGACTATGCGATCGCCATCAATGGTACAATCGTCATGTTAGTTGAAGCCAAAGCCCGCAATGAAAAACCCGAAATTCATCATGGGCAGTTAAAGAAATATTTTGATGCAAAAGTTTCCGCTAAAGTCGGCATTTGTACGAACGGGATTGAATATCGATTTTTCACGGATCTCCGCGATGAAAATCTCATGGACAAAGAGCCATTTTTTATCTTTAATATCTTTGATTATCAGCCTAACGATTTAGAAGTTTTGAAGCTATTTCACCGCGATAACTTCGATACTTTTGCAATTAAAATCGAAGCCGAGGAAATGATTTTTGTCAAAGGAATGGCAGTTTTAATCGGAAATCTTTTAAAGGATCCTTCAGACGAGTTAATTCGCTTTTTAATGGGGGAGTTGACTAAATTTGATGGCGGCTATGCCATTGATGGAAAAATAACGAGTAAAAAAATTGAGCAGTTCAAACCGATCGCCAAAAAAGCAATTCAAACCTGTCTATTAGAATTGATGACCCGATCTCTTACTCAGGAAATGCAGCAACCCAGTTCCTTGGCGACCCTCCCGACCCCCTCAGATTCCACACTGGACGATAACGACTCTGAACCCGATGAATCAGACTCAAAAATTGTGACCACTGAAGAAGAACTAGCAGCGTTTGAAAAATTAAAAGCAATCGCAGGAACTTCTACCGCTTATCAATTTGAAATCAACCACAAAGATACTATTTCTTACTTCGGCGTCAATCTGGAGGGTAAAACAACTTGGTGGTTCTTACGCTTCTATCTAACCCCCAAGAAAAAAAGTTTTATCACCCGACTTTCCCTAGAGGAAATTCAACCCCTGGCTGCTGGGTTTGAAGTCCAGGAAGTCTCTGCATCCCTAGGAGACGCAGCATCCCGAGTGGTCATTTCTGATATCAGTGACTTAGACAAACTCGAACCTTTACTGCTTAAATGTTATGAAAATGAAGCAGCCAAGCATTAACTAAACTGGCAGATATTAAGGGGATTGCAAAAAATAAAATCTTCAAAATCTTTTAGAAGAGATCCCCCCAACCCCCCTTAAGAACGCCAATCGGCTTTCCCAATTCTCCCAAAGTTCTAATGCAGAACTTTTTTTAGGGAAATCCCTAACCTAAAAATCGGGTTTCTTCCTCCATTTGTGGCTGAGTCAGAAGCCCGATTTTAATAGAATTCTTGCAAAATTCTAAAAAGCCCCCCTTCTTAAGGGGGGTTGGGGGGATCTCTTCAGTATTTTGCAAGAAGTCTAATCTGCAATTCTCCCTAAGATTAAGGATTATGCCACTTTAAACCCCTCAAAAACGCGCCTTGTTCATCCCCACCCTTTTTCGCTTTCGGAAACATGGACAGCAGACGAACTGGAACCTGATTTAAGGTTTTGCAATGCCGATCGCTGGCGGAGGGTAAATCGTACCACAGCAATTTCTCCCGACCCTGCTGGCTGACTTCTACCTGTAAAATCCCTGTATCCTGATACCATTGGCGCAACTTTTGCCAAATCTCTGGGACATAAACCCGGGAATCCGGGTCCTCCACTAACCCCGAATCCTTGACAAACTGCCACAAATGTTCAGAAGCGCATTGGATCTGGGTCATCGCTTCCTGGGTGGGACTGTAATCAATCCCATCGCACATCAACCGTTGCAACGCCTCCAAGAGTCGGTTCAAATAAGCAGGTAGCACTTTGGATTTTAAAAACTCCGGGTCATATTTGAATCGAGGATCCGCAGGCAATTCCCCGCGTCGGGGGTTGGGGTTGACGGCAAAGGTTTTGGTAAAAGGGAGGACCGCATAGCGACTGCGAATTGCTTCCATGACTCCCGCCAGTTCCGGAATATCGTTCCAGTTAAAGATAAACACCGCATTAATCGCCGTTTCATAATCATCCTTGCCTTTGCGTTCAATCACAAAAGACCGATCGCCGGTAATGGCAATTTTCAAACATTGCAAGCGGTCTAGGGCCTCGGCGTTGCGATTTTCTGAGGGCCAATTCACCCGGGACCCTTCCAATCGGGCAACGGGAAACAACCGTCCGCGATCGGCTTGTTCAAAGGCTTCCACAGAAACCGAGGTCAGTCCCTGATACCCATACAGCATCGCCGTCACTTCCCGCAAACTATCCTTCCCATTGTTGCCATCCCCTTTGGCGAGTAATGCTTTAACCATTCGTCCTTTCAAACGACGGACCGATTCTAAATCCAGGGAGGCGGCAATGGTTTTTAGGAAAATATCCCGATATTGGGGTTCCAGACATTCCAGGAGGCGATCGCAATCCGTCGGATCCGCCTCGGGGTCATACGTCACCAAGGGTTGATAGAGATAAAAATGCTGGCGGGGGTCATGGGGGACCAGCTTCCAGGACGGCTGACCCTTGCGATTAAATGAGAGTTGTAAAACCCCATTGGTGCAATTCAGTCCCGGAGGATTCACCCGTCCCGGGGCGATCGCAAACATCAATTTCACCCATTCCAGGGCTTTTTTGACACTGCTGGAACTGGCGTAGGGATAGCGAATCTGACCTTTGACATCAATGGGAAAGGAATTGCAAAATTGGGTAATCCGATAAAGTTCTACCGCATTCGGTGAGGCTTCGTAATAGGTCCCCTGCCATGCATAGAGGGTATTGTTGACGCAAATCCACGGGCGATCGCCATAGAGGAACTTCACAATCGCCTGGTTAAACTCCACCACCGGGAAAAAGCTGTCGTAACTCTCCGTTGCCAACTGTTGCGAGTTCCGATGAGTCCCTTGGCGAATCACTCCCTCTAACCGTTGAATCAAGTCCGAGGGAATTGCCGAATTTTCCAGCATTTCCCGAATATCTCCCTTTTCCGGCAAGTCGGGATCAATCTGCGTCGGGTCCAACTCCAAACAGGGAACCCCCACTTTGGCTGCTGCTGCCGCCACCTTCGCCGCCTTTTTCCGCCCAGTTTCATCGCGATCGGGGAGGATGGCGATCGTTGCCTTCTCATTGGCATGGCGCAAGCGAATCAAAAAACTCTCGATTTCCACATCCGTCCAGGCGCTACCTTGAAACGTCACCGCAGCTAACCCCAAAGTCCGGGCAATTTCCACACAGCCTTCCCCTTCCAGCAATAACAACACTGGAAACCCTTCCACCACGCGGGCGCTGGCTGCTAATGCTTCCATTTCTCGATAGGCTTTCCAGGGGTCATTCCCTTTACTCCAAATCGGCAATCCATCCTCATTCAGGTGACATTGCCGAAAGGTTTTTTTATGACCTTTGCGCTGTTTGGGGTCCAACCACTCAAACCGATACACCACCTGGTTATCGCTGTAGTTGTAACGGAGTTCGACGGCATGATTCGGGACCCCTTTCGGCTGAAAGGAGAGTTTTTGGGATTTAGGGGGAATCCCCGGTTGACGCAACCTTGCTAAAACCGGCTGTCCCTCGGGGAAGGGGGCGGGTTTAAATGATTTTTGGACAGTTTTTTGTCGGGTTAATCCGGGGGAAATACTGCCCGTGGGGCGATCGCCCAAAGCGGCGCGAATGTCTTTACATTCGCAACCATTCCAACATTGATAGGCCCCGCTTTGGGGATCAACCGTTAGATTCTGTCCCTCGCAGACTGGGCAAATATAGCGATTTTTCTTACCAGCCACGGGTTCTAAGGTTTCTACCCAGTTGAGCATATTAAATGGACTCCCACTGGTAACCGTGGCGGCTACAGATAGGAATTCAGCGTTGATGCTGGCATCACGGGTAGAATTGAACACGATGGGCTCCTTTAACTGAGGGTTTACAAGATACCAGGGCGTTCCGCGCCTGAACTGGTATTTTCAGGGAATGGTCAAATTGAATGAATAGGGCGATCGCCCCTCTTACCCAGACTGGCAATAGCGAACTGTCTTACGGGTAAATACAGGGGGATGCCCTCCCAATGCACCCTGATCGTTTAGGGTCTGGCATGGGGACTCATGGATCATCGGGGACCGTTTCCAGCCCCTTTGTCTTACAGGTTCTGCATCGAATGCTCAAGAATTGCATAATCGCAATCGAACATAAGATAATTGCAAAGATTACAAAGGGGTCTCTCCTGATCGGTTCTCCAGTACCACGGGAAAAAATAATACCATTTTTGTCCGAGTCTCCACCATAAAAATCAGATAAAGTCTCGGTGCTTTTTCTGCGTTAAACCGAGGCACTTTCGGGACCCTCTCCCAGGGGGTTCTGGACTCTGCAATCCCCATCCGGTGTGACTCCGCCAGCAGCGATCGGTAATCGGGAATCTGCAATGCGATCGCTCTCTGCTGGGGGTCCTTTTCTCTGGGATCTCCACCCTGGCGATCGGGCTTTCATCTCACTTTCATCAAAAGCAAGTTTGCTGATAGTGATTTGCCTTTCCATTCAGTCCACCTCCGGTCCCCTCCCCTTGGCAAGGTCCGGGTTAGGGTGGGGTCCCTCTATGAACAGTGATTTACCTTTCTATGTCACTTCCTCTCCGGTCCCCTCCCCTTGCCAAGGTCCGGGTTAGGGTGGGGTCCCTCTGCGAATGAGGAAAGGGCGATCGCCTTACTTTGCCAAGGGGAGGGGACCAGAGGTAGCGGAATCCTGTTGGGGGGGTTGAATTGATGACGAAGTGAAGAGAACGACTGAAGTCGTTACTCCGAACAATTGAAGAGAACGACTGAAGTCGTTACTCCGAACAATTGAAGAGAACGACTGAAGTCGTTACTCCGAACAATTGAAGAGAACGACTGAAGTCGTTACTACAAACTAAGAGAACGACTGAAGTTGTTACTACAAACTAAGAGAACGACTGAAGTTGTTACTACAAACGGTTAACGGTTACCACTCGTCACTGCGACGGCGAAGGGTGGTCCAATCATCACTGGAACCGGGACTGTTGGGGGGTTCTGGGGTGGGTAATTCCTCCAGAGTTGGTTCACCGATCGCCTCTGGGGATGTTTCCTCCGGTGGTGTTTCCTCCGGGGGTGTTTCCGCTGGGGGTGGGGTGACAATTCGGTAGTCTGCATTGTAGGGAGAATTGCCTTTGTCACCGCCAGAGTCTCGATTTTGGTCATAACTATAGGAATAGCTGGATCCCACCCAAGATTCCGCTACGGGTTCCCGGTGGACTTCGTAATTGTAGCCCTCCTCTGATTCTGGAAAAGATTCGCCGTTGGGTTCATCAATGAAGTCCTCATCCTCATCAATCCAGTTTTCTTCTTCCACTTCTCTGGAGTTGGGAACGGGAATGCGATCGCCGCCTTCCCCAGTTCGAGTGAACCGATTCGGGACATCATCCTGAATCACCGTAGCTTTATTGCTCGATAAGGGGGGTTCGCTGCGATCGGTTCTAGGGGACGGTGGGGGGGCGACGGGTTCCAGAGGACGCTGGGATCTACGGGGTCTGGGGTCGCGGGTATCCCAATAATGATAGATCCCGAATAAAATAGCGATCGCCCAAGCTGTCACAACACCCAAGGCGATCGCGGCTAGAATCCAGACAGAGAGAGGCAGGGCGATCGACCTCATCCCTAAAAACACCAAAGACAGGGATGGCGACGTATTTTGCAGAGCAAAAATTGTCAATCCCCCCAAGACAACCAACAGCAGTACATTCCGAAATTCACGCATATTTTATTTTTTGATTCATTAATCCCGGCCAGGGATTCCCACAGTTTCCCCGCTTCCTACGGACCTATTTTAGCATCCGAGATTCGTCTTTGGGCCTCCTGCCTGTTTCAATCATGTCCTTCCCAACGCCGAATCGGTACGCAGTCAATGTCGAATTGATCCAAGGCCCGAGCGATGGTAAAATCAACTAAATCCTCAATGGTTTGGGGTTTGTGATACCAAGCTGGAATCGCCGGGACAATTCTTGCACCTGCTTCTGCCAATGTGGTTAAGTTCCGCAAATGAATTAAACTAAAGGGCGTTTCCCGAGGGACAATTACCAGTTTTCGGCCTTCTTTAAGTTGAACATCTGCCGCCCGTTCTAATAAGCTCGAACTCAATCCCGTGGCTATTTTCGCAACGGTGCTCATACTACAAGGAATGACCAACATTCCCAAGGTCCGGAAGGAACCGCTGGCAATGTTTGCACCGACATCTTGCCAGGGATGACAAGTCAGTTTACCCTCGGTGACACTTTCGGCGCGATCGCGCCAAAATATTTCTTGTTGTGCCGGTTCAGCAGGCATTTTAACATTCTCTTCTGCTTGCCAAACCATATAGGTTGATTTGGATGCGACCAGTTCAACTCGATAGTCGGCCTCTAACAAAAATTTAACAGTTCGCACGGCATAAATTAACCCGGATGCGCCAGATACGCCGAGGATTAAAGGTCTATTTTTATCGTTGATAACATTCTCCTTATGGGATGAATTCCGGGATATTTAACGATTAAATCTAATCTCGTCAATTTGACCTGACAAATTGACTGGATTAGATTTTATCATCCTCAGTAACTTTTGTAAATAGAACGGGAGTCACAGGCGGGAGAATCTGGGCGGGAATCGCCGATTCTGGCTGCAACTGCCTCGGTTCCCGGGAATGGGTAAAGGCGGGCGGTGAGGGGATAGTCGCCGGATTGAGTGCTGTTGCCGAGGAAAAAATTAAGCCCGCGATCAGGCGGGCTTTATCCATGGTCTGGCCGACTTTTGGGCATCGGCCTCAGTGCTAATCATCAGAAGATTCAAGGGAGATTAAATATCTTCCTCGTAATCATAGTAATTCCGATCGCGATATTCGGTGTAATCTTCGCCACTGGCTTCACTGCCGCCACCGACTGCCACAAGGTCGATTTGTTGACGGTAGTAATCCACACTTTTAACTTGAACTTCGACGATATCTCCTAAGCTGTATTGCTTACGATTTTTCCGACCGACGAGAGTTTGCAGGCGAGAACGATACTCGTACCAATCATCTTTGAGGGATGACACATGGACGAGTCCTTCGAGACGCAGGGGAATACCTTCGGGTCCTTCGACTTCGATTTCGACGAAGAATCCGTAGGATTGAACGCCGGTGATTAATCCGCTGAAGGTTTCGCCGGTGCGTGCCTTCATCAGTCCGGCTTTTTTGAGTCCTTGGAGGTCCGCTTCTGCTTCGTGGGTGAGCTTTTCGCGATCGCTCAAGTGACCGACGATGGTGGCAAAATGACTCTCAAATTCGCTGTGAGTCGTTGGAGGCAGAACGTTCCAAGAGATTTCGCCGTGACTGTGACTGCTGTGCAGATCGACGTATTCTTTAGACCGAGCAGATTTGCGATCGCGTCCTTCTTCAAAGACGGTTTTTAACAAGCGTTGGACCAACAAGTCCGCATACCGCTGCACCGGAGAACAAAAGTGAGTATAACCCGTGTTTAAAGCCAGTCCAAAGTGAGGACCAGCATGGGTGCTATAACTGGCGGGTTTTAAGGTATCTTCCAAGAGATAAGTGAGAACTCGCTCGCACCCAGAGGCAGCAAAGACCTCAGTAAAGTCCTGAAAGTCAATAGGAGTGACTTCTTCGGGGTCATCAAGCAGGACTTCTACCCCCATATTACTGGCGAGTTTGATCAGCTCATCGACTTGTTCGAGGTCGGGAGCAGCTTGCACTCGGTAAATTCCGGGAACTCCCAATTGCTGTAAGTGAGTGGACACCAGTTGGTTCGCTAGAATCGTAAATTCACACAGCATCCCTTGGGCGGTGATGTGAGAGGAGAGGGAAATTGCCCCTTCTGCGCCCTCATCGTTATAAACCGAGGGACAAATGCCATATTGATTGGGGGGCAGATTCAGGTCAAATCCCCCACGAGCGCGCCGCCAGTTTTGCATGGCATAGCTCAATTGGAACATTTTTTCCAGAGTTTGAGCGATCGCCGAGGGTAAGGGGTCAGGCTCTTCTAGGGATTTTTGACGTTCTCGAAACTCCAACCACCAGGCGGGGATGATTTCTGGATCAAGGTATTTTTCCTGCAATTTATCCAGAATCGGTTGTGCTTGGCGATCGCTCACTTGATAATCAACCTTGATGACACTGGGTTTGATTTCAAAATCCACCACCCCATCATCATCTAAAATGACTAACACCGAAACCGCTAGGCGGTCTTCTCCGGTCAGTAAAGAGCAGGAATCCAACGCCAACTGTTCGGGAATAATCGGCAATACCATATCCCCCAGATGTGCTGATACCGATCGCCTGCGAGCTTCCCGATCCAACGCCGTATCTGGCTTGACATAGTGGGCGACATCTGATACGTGAATTGATAGACGCCACTCGCCACTTTTGAGGGTCTCCAAACTAAACGCTTGTTCCACCGTCGGAATGGTACTGCGGAGTCTGGAGGCAGGCATCAAGGCAATCGTTTGGAGACTTCGCAGATCTAAGCGCCCCTTAATTTCAGCCTTTCGCAGGGGTTTAGGTAAATCTGCGATCGCATCAAGAACGACTTGGGGGAAAACGCGAGGCAAGTCATGCTTACAGCAAACAATATCCAGATCATTGGCATCTTCTGCATCAGATCCGAGGATTTGTGCGACGCGCCCGAGGGGGGGATTGCTGCCGAGGGCATAACGCAACACTTCGACATGAACCAGATGTTCGACCGCATCGACGAGGGACACCCCATTTTGTTTAAGGTCGAGTTCAAATAACAAGCGATCGTCTAAAGGAACCGCTAAATAGCGATTGCCCGTTTGCTTGACTCTTGCCAGTACCGACGGGTTGGCACGTTCTAGGATTAACTTCACCTCGCCTTCAGGAGAACGGCGACGAGAGCCTTCTTTAATGATATTCACCAACACGCGATCGCCATTCCAGGCATTACTCAAATGACATTCGCGGATGTAAATATCCTCAGTCCCTTCCGTATCCTGAATCGCAAAGCAAAACCCCTTGCTAGAGCAGCGCAGTTTCGCTTCTACGAGACTTTCTTCCCAAACCCGTCGATATCGACCTTTTTCCTTGACAAGCACGCCGATTTTTTCTAACGCATCGAGCGCGATTTGTAAGTAGCGCGTGCTTTTTTCATCCTGACACCCCAGTTTCTTCTCCAAGATCTTGGGAGCGACCGATTTATCATCGGTAAAATTTGCCAGTAGTGTAGCGATTGAAAAGTCCATTCAGAGATCGATCCTTCTTTTATCCATTCGGTTCTCTTTCCAGGCATCAAATGTCTGGTGTTGCTGCTTGTTTTCCATCCAGCCGAGCCTCAAAGGTGACGCAAATGACGAATATCCCCTTATTGAACTCGTTTGACTTCAGACAAGCTACAGTGACGCCAACTTTCAAGCCAAAACAGTTGCATCGCGTCAATCCCCTGTCAGTTTTCAACGGAGGTCGTTATCGTATCATACTCCCCGATCGACCCATCCGAATCAGAAACTTACAGACTCTCCAAGCGACGCGCATCATGCGACTTTTTCAGCATCAGCGTCCAGTATCCCGGCAATTCGAGCCAACAGTTGGCGAATGCTGGGGTCACTGACGAACTCCTTACACAAGAAAACAGGAGGGTTGACCCACGCGAAATGCATTGAGGGCGATCGCGCTTACATCCCTAAAGACAATTAAGAACACAGACCAGATGCCCGACTAGACTCGCCGGTGATTCATTAACCCAATCTATTCCAGGGACACCAGCCAAAGCGAAGGGGCGGTTGTTAGGTGTAGAACCCCCTCAAACTGGCTCGTCATGCCTGGGGATTGAACAGAGTTAGGATCTAAAGACACTGAAAAACTCTAACGAGTTGCTGCCGTATCTGTTAGATATCCCACTCATCAAAACGAGCTGTTGCTTGTTCTAGCGGCAAGGTTTCTGGCTTTTCTCCCTAGGCAATTGATCGGTGCCCTCTTCGTCGCTCGCTCGCGATCAATCGCGAGGGCTGGACTCAAAGGCGGTGGGTTTTGCCCTAGGGTCTTTCACAAGTGACCTGTTTTCTGGCATTGTAGCATTGAATGACATTAAATTTCCCCGAAGCTAATTTCCCTCATTAAAATGTGAAGTATCCCCATAAAATTCCCCGGGCTGAATCTGCTCCCGTAAAATGTTAAGTATTGATACTACCCTCACCCATCATGTTGATTGAATTTCGCTCTCGCTATCCAACCGCCAGCTTAATTTCTGAATTACTCACCGTTCATCAAGGACTCTATGTGGTGCGGACCTTGGTACAAATGGATGGGGTGACTCTCGCCACGGGGATGGCGGCTGAACCGACCATCGAACAAGCGGAAGATCGCGCCCGAGTGCGGGCGATCGCCGTTTTAGGGCAATCAGTCTCTCTGTCTGAGGCAACCCCGTCGCGCAACGTATCAGAGTCTGCGGCAACTACACCCGCATCGGCTCCAGCTTTTAATACGCTACATTTGGGACAAAGCAAAACCCGTGCTAGGCCCACTTCCACCCCCATGAGTTCCCCCGGGTTCCCCGAATCTCAACTCTCGACTCCTCCTGAAACGAATCCCGCATTCCCAGAGAAGGAAAAGTCGGGTCCCAGTCCGGATCAATGGCTATCGGGGGGGGGATATTCGGAAAGTCCTTCGACTCAGAGCGAATTTGCACCCCAGAGTTTACCCGAAACCTCTGGATTTCCAGACAGTCCCACTCGGGGTGATGTGGATCCGTTTTATGAACACAAATCCCCGGATGAACCCAAGTCGGGTCTCCCGACTGATTATGGTGTTCCGAGTTCGAGTGACCCCGCCCAGACCCCGGCTCAAGTCACCTCATCGGGTTCCGTGGATTTATCCGATGCGATCGCCCAAACCACCATTGAGATTAAACGCCTCGGTTGGACCAACGACCAAGGGCGCAACCATCTGAAACAGACCTATGGGGTCCCCTCCCGTTCTCTGCTCTCGGAAGACCAATTATTCGATTTCTTAACGTATCTCAAAAACCAGCCCAGCCCTTCTTAGGGATTGTAGCCGCAAGATTTGAAGAGTTAGAGGGGAAACTGGGACCCTTTCCCACTTTAACGCTTGTGACTTATGCATTACCTCTAAATGTAGAGGCGATTCGCTTGCTCGCCTCTACATTTAGGGTTGGTTTTCAAAAGTGGGAGCCAAAAAATTAAGGTTAGGTCCAAGGGTTAGCCAGAGGTATAAAAGTCTGTTCACCCAGGAACCCAACCGGGATTTAACTCACAGCTACCGGACGACTGGCAGAGGGGCGGCGATCGATGACCTGATCGATGAGTCCGTAGTTCACAGACTCTTGGGCGGACATGAAAAAGTCCCGTTCCGTATCTTGTTCAATCCGCTCAAGGGCTTGACCTGTATGCTCCGAGAGCAAAGTATTCAGGCGTTTTTTGTGGTACAAAATTTCTTTGGCTTGGATTTCAATATCCGTCGCCTGCCCTTGAGCGCCCCCGAGGGGTTGATGAATCATGATCCGAGAATGGGGTAAGCTCATCCGCTTGCCTTTGGCACCGGCACTTAATAAGAAAGCACCCATGCTGGCGGCTAATCCCAGACATATCGTAGAAACATCGGGGCGGATGTGGTTCATGGTATCGAAAATTCCCATGCCTGCGGTCACCGATCCACCGGGGGAGTTGATATAGAGGTAGATATCTTTTTCGGCGTCTTCGGCTTCGAGGAACAGCAACTGGGCAACAATCAGGTTCGCTAGGTCTGCGTCCACCTGTTGTCCCAAAAAGACGATGCGATCGCGCAGGAGGCGGGAGTAGATATCAAAGGCGCGTTCACCACGCCCAGATTGTTCGATTACGGTAGGGATCATCTAGCTTGCCTGTTTACGTTACGTTTCTTAAATTTTACCTAAATCAGCAAGCATCCTCCCAGGTTGTCTGGATGTTTCTACTCTCGGCCCCCGTTTCAAGCCCTCTGGTCAAGGGTTCTGATCACTCAAGTTGATGTATCGCGCTGTTTTGCAGTCCCTCAGTCCCTTGAGTTCAATCTTGACCTAAATATGGAAAATTGGGCAAACCGTTCGGTTAGCCCTCCTGTCTCTACTTGAGCAGTTCTTGCTCATTCTACTGATTAATTTTCTAGTGGCGACGGACACCACACTCCGACGGGATAGTACCTTGATCCGGTACGGTTTTTTCTCTGGACCCGATCGCCTTCCATCAGGTTTGATGGCGATCGCGCCATAAACAGAATCAGCTTTAAAGCGCTTTGATGAGTTCTGTCATGAGGAATGGAAATGACCGGAAAAATGGCAGGATGCACCCTGAAATGAATTGCTCAGTTGCGCTGACCGATGAGCGCAAACCCCATAGACTATAGGGACTTTTGGCTTCAAACTTACGTCGGTGCGGTTCTGTATCGATCTTGACCTGGGAATGATCAGCGCGATCGTCAATTGGGCGATCGGTTAGGTTCTTATCGTCCACTTCCCCGATGATCCGGTTCGGTTCCACGGGAGACATCCGCGCTGGCAATTTGGGCATTTGCATCGGAGTTATTTTCTTTTGAAGTAAGATATTCGATGCCTGAAAAGTTGGCATTCATCCCTAATAAAAGCAGGCCAGATAACACAAAGCATTTGTAGATGCTCATAGATAAATTCCTTTTTTGACTGTTATTTCTTTCTACGGAATCTCTACAAAACATCCGGTTATTTTTTAAATAATTTGGGGTGAAACCCTCTCGTGTCTAAAGCTCTAATATCCGGAACATTTCAAAATTAAATTCGTCTTATCATGATATTATTCAATCTTTGCAGCTCCGATTTAGCCCCAATCTGCGGGGCTTATAATCTCGTCCAAAAGAGTTTGTAAAAATGGATACGAAAGTGTCTCATTTCCCCATCGGGGTACAGAAATATTCTTTTGAAAATTTAAAAATAAAGTGACCGCCAACCCATTCAATGGCAGTCGCGTCTCAGGAGGCTGCTCTGCCTCAACTCAATCCCTATAGATTATTTTCAGGAAAAATATTTCTTAATAAGCAGAAAAATTTAATTTTAAACTATTATCAAGTTCACACTTTGCAAAGAGTTGGTTTAACCCGGTTGAAGATCTCAATCAACCCTCGAATTCGCACGTTGTGAGATGTTGAACGAAGAAATTAATGAATGAACCTCAGCTAAAGCGATCGCCCGAGGGAGAGTCTAGGATTAAAGATGAGGGTTTGGTCCTCTGACTCGATCAGTTCCAGTCTGTAGAAATTCTGGAAATTCCGCATCCCAACCGATGTAACCCTGCTGCTAAACAACACAGACTAAAAATTTTTCCATCCGGATAAAAATCAGGGAAGGGATCAGAACCCCCTGGATTTTCAAGTGGATTAAAGACCAATCCTTGAACCCCAAAGACCCCGGAAAGTTGAACGAAGACCCACCCACAATCAGCAAACTGGGGGCAACGAACCAAGGACCCCTATCCTGTTCGGTGGGGTCCCTTTCGGGAGGAAATGGCATCGAATTTTCCCGGTTCTCTATCCCTTTTCCCCGGTTCCAGAGAAAGTCTGTATCAATTCATGCAGCATACTGTGAAATGAAGCGTTAGGATGAGATAATTTATCACCAAATTCAGGTTTGAGATTAGAAAGTTTGTCTGCACTGCTCAAGAAATCGGAGTTTCCAGGAAATATCTTAAGGCTGGCGAATGGATTAACCGTGATTCACCAACAGATCAGGGCTACACCCGTGGTTGTAGTTGATGTGTGGGTTAAAGCAGGTGCAATCCGCGAACCTGACACCTGGTCAGGAATGGCTCATTTCCTGGAACACATGATTTTCAAAGGCACCCTCATCCAGCCTCCGGGTGCCTTTGACTGTCTGATAGAAAATCGGGGTGGGATGACCAATGCCGCCACGAGTCATGACTATGCCCACTTTTTCATTACCGTTGCGGCACCCTATTTAAAAGAAAGTCTGCCTGCCTTGGCGGATCTTTTGCTGCATCCGGCAATTCCCGATTTGGAGTTTCTGCGGGAACGGGATGTGGTACTGGAAGAAATTCGCCAATCCGTGGATAATCCCGATTGGCTGGGGTTTCAAGCGATGATGGAGACGATTTATCACCAGCATCCCTATCGACGCCCCGTTTTTGGCGAGGCGGAGATTTTAATGGAGCGATCGCCGGAAGAAATGCGGATGTTTCATCGCTGCCACTACCAACCGGAAAACATGACTGTGGCGATCGTTGGCAACGTCACCTTAGCCGAAACCCTCGACTTAGTACAGGACTCCTTCAACAGCTTTCCCACCCCCCTGGAGTGGGAGGACCTCACACAAGAAGCAGAACCCCCCATGACCGAAATTCGGCGTCGGGAACTGTTCTTACCCCGTCTGGAAGTGGCAAGGTTAACCCTCGCTTGGACGGGACCGGGGGTCGAACAGTTGCAGGATGCTTACGGTTTAGACTTGCTGGCAGTAGTCCTGGCAGAGGGGCGAAATTCCCGGTTAGTCCGAGAATTGCGGGAGATCCGGGGACTGGTTCACGGCATCGGCAGTGATTTTTCGCTCCAACGGGATTCCAGCTTGTTTACAATTGGGGCATGGCTCGATCCAAAACACCTCGATCTGGTGGAAAATGTGATTCTCGATCGCATTGATGAGTTACAGGCTCAACCCATTAATGGAGCGGAACTAGCCCGGGCTCAACGCTTGCTGTGTAATGATTATGCCTTTTCGACGGAAACCCCGTCTCAATTGGCTGGGTTATATGGTTACTATCAAACCATTGCCGAGGCATCGGCAGCCGTGGCTTATCCGGATTGCATTCAATCCTATAATGCGGCAGACTTGCAACGGGTAGCTAATAACTATTTATGCCCGAAATATTACGCAGTCACAGAACTCAAACCTCTAGACTGAGTTAAACCCCAAACGAATCCACCTCAGACCAATACAAGGAACCTAATTTTCGTGACACAGAACGTGACGCAATCGCTACAACAGAAGACAATCCATCGCACGGTTTTGGACAATGGCATGGTGGTGATTGCCGTGGAAAATCCCGCCGCTGATATCATTGCTGCCCGGATTTTTATCAATGCCGGGAGTTCTTGGGAGTCCCCAACTCAGGCGGGATTGTCACATCTGCTGTCTGCGGTATTGACGAAGGGGACCGAAGGGCGATCGTCCCTAGAAATTGCTGAATTGGTGGAGTCGGTGGGGGCGACCCTGAGTACAGATACGACGCCGGATTATTTTTTGCTGAGTTTGAAGACGGTTTCGGGGGATTTCCCGGAGTTGTTGCGCCTGTCTTCTGAACTGTTGCGATCGCCCACTTTTCCTGAGTCTGAGGTGGAACTCGAACGCCGTCTGACCCTCCAAGGAATTCGCTCTCAGCAGGAACAACCGTTTACCATTGGCTATGACCAGATGCGGCGAGCCATGTACCCCGATCACCCCTACGCTTGTTCGGTTCTGGGAACTGAAGCCACTGTATCTCAGTTGACTCGCCTCGATTTACAAACCTATCATCAGACCTATTTTCGCCCCGATCGCATCGTGATTAGTCTCACGGGTCGAATTACACCGTTAGCAGCAACGGCGTTGGTTGAATCGGTCTTTGGCGATTGGCAGGCCCCTTCTGTTTCGGTGCCCCCGTTAGAATTACCCCGGTTAAAACCCAATCCCCGCTTTCTCAGTTCCATCCAGGATACTCAACAGTCGATTGTGATGGCCGGGTATCTGGGGCCTTCGGTTTTGGGAAATGACCCCTTGAATCCTAACCCGAGGGATTATGCCATCCTCAAGTTACTGAATACCTATTTGGGAAATGGGTTATCCAGTCGGTTATTTGTGGAACTCCGGGAAAAACGGGGTTTAGCTTATGATGTTTCGGCATTCTACCCGACTCGTCTGCGGGAAGCGGCGTTTGTGGTTTATATGGGGACTGCTCATGAAAATACAGCGATCGCCCTTAAATGTCTCCAAACTGAAGTGCAGCGTCTGAGCAAGACCACCCTGGATGAGGAAGAGTTACAATCGGCCAAAAATAAGCTCCTCGGTCAATATGCTCTCGGCAAGCAAACCAACGCTCAAATCGCTCAAGTCTTTGGCTGGTATGAAATTTTGGGTCTTGGGATTGATTTTGATAATCGCTTCACCGAAGAGGTGGCCGGAATTTCTCCATTGGAGGCCCAGGAAGCAGCCAGTCGCTATCTGACTCAAGCTTATGTCTCTCTGGTTGGTCCTTCTGAGGCGATCGCGCCGTTATGTGAATCCGTTGCCTACTAATGTCGCAGCAAAAACCCACACCCTCAAGGGTGGGGCGTTTGCGGACAAAGCCCGTGGTTCGACGGTGCTCACCAGAGCCCTGCGCGGGCTAAGAAAGAAAACTGACTTGAGACAACCGGATTGGGTATGACACGAATTTGGGGATAGAACCCTATATGATTGGGGCCTTTCCTCAAAGGCACTGAAAACCGTTATAATTCCCCCCTGATCACCGGCTAAAATCAGCACTAAGTCAGTCGAGTAGGAGATTAGAGACATTGACAGAGGTCGTATTTAATCCAATGGGCTGGATCCGGTCCGCAGCCAAGCTAACGGTATGCAGTTTATCTCTGGTTTTGATTTCTGTGCCGATCGCGGCGATCGCCCAGCCGACCCCTTTCGTCCAGCGATCGACCTTGCAACAGGGCACCCGAGGTCAAGAAGTCACGGAACTCCAAGCGGTCCTCAAACTGATGGGATTTTACACCGGACCCGTGGATGGCATTTATAGCGAAGGCACAGTCCGAGCAGTTTCTGCGTTTCAGCAGGCGGCAGGGTTAACCCCCGATGGAATTGTCGGAGAGGGCACCTGGAATCGCCTATTTCCGCCCTCCCCTGGGGCAGTTGCCTCCGGTGTCGTTAATCCCGGGTCTGTCCCATTTATTCAATCCTCCCGTCCCATCCTGCGACAAGGCATGGAAAGTGATTGGGTGGCGCAACTCCAACAGCGTCTCAATCAACTGGGCTTTTTTGAAGGGTCCCCCACCGGCGTCTTCGGCCCTCGAACTGATGCCTCTGTCCGCGCATTGCAACGCCGCTACAATCTAGAACCCGATGGCATCGTCGGCCCTTCCACTTGGTCCATTCTGTTTCCCTAACTCCACCTCCGAAAGCCCTCTCCTTTCCCTGGCAAGGGCTTTCGGAAGCCTGCCTATTCCGGTAATTATGCTGATTCAAACGCCAATTTTCCGCAAATTGCTAACAAATGTAACAGCAAATATTGCAGGAAGTAAATCTCTGTAAAGTTTGTTAAACAAAGGGTTGCGCTCTCAAAAATTTGTGGTAGTTTATAAATATGACGCGAGCAAGAACTAAAACTTCAACGCCAAACATTTTTTTTAGATTAGAGTTTTGCGTCATCCCGCTCTAATCTGCCCGTAGTGAAGCAGCGGCGAGCATCCCAACAAAAAGGTGGTGCTTCTGTCTAACCCAAGTTAGAACTAGAAGCCAAAACTTTGAGTCTGGTATAGACTGAGTGGATGCCAACACCGAAAACTGACTGCGTGTTGTTTGTAAACCTTAGTAATCATTAACTCCACCGTAAATCAACCTGAAAATTAATTTCATCAATTTACCGATTAAAAGGGTCTCGTCGCCGCCGACGAGACCCTTTTAGTTTTGTCATTGGTCGTTTGTCGTTGGTCTTATGTCATTGGTCGTTGGTCTTATGTCATTGGTCTTATGTCATTGGTCTTATGTCATTGGTCGTTGGTCTTATGTCATTGGTCTTATGTCATTGGTCCTTGGTCCTTGGTGATTACAAATGACAAATGACAAATGACAACCAACAAATGACTAATGACCAATGACCAATGACATAAGACAAACAACATAAGACCAACGACCAGAAGATTAACTCCCCGTCACTAAAGCAGGCATTTCTCCACAAATCCCTGCTTGTTTGAGGCGATCGAGGGCAACGGCGAGGCGATCGCAATCCTGAATTAAACTCACCCGCACATACCCTTCACCGCCAGATCCAAA
>JAABSJ010000105.1 GCA_011390515.1 Oscillatoria sp. | reverse complement strand
CGCGATTGACTTATGCGAACTGTATGATAGATATTTTCATTTGTTGGAGAAAAAGACGATTCAAGCGCTGCGATCAAGTACAGAAGTCAATGTGAGTGAGCAGGCTGGCGAGCTTTGGGCTATTCTGGAGGATGCAGATAGTTTACCCCATTTATTACCCGGCAATTAAACGATTAAACCAGTTTAAATAATTCGGGGTTTAGACCAAAATATATGGTTTTTAGTTTAAGGAGAACGGGGTCCTAGAGTTTTTCCCTTAAACTTGTGAATTATTTGGATTTTCCACCTCGGATTTTATTCATTTTAATGAACTTTCATGCCATTCCCCTAACACCAAATCTGATATCTTGGATAACAAAGTAAAAATCAGAATTCCCAGAATCGTCACCAACAATAAGGCGGCAAACATTCTGGGAATTTGCAGATTGTAACCGGCAATCAGCATTTGATAGGCAATCCCGGAATCGGTACCGCCAGTCCCGGCGACAAATTCTGCAACCACGGCACCAATTAAGGATAATCCCCCACTAATCCGCAATCCTGATAAAAAATAAGGTAAGGCACTGGGTAATCGCAAATACCAGAGGGTTTGCCACCGGGAGGCTTTGTAGAGGATAAATAAATCTCGTAAATTGGGGTCGAGGCTGTTTAAGCCAAAGGTGGTATTAGAAATAATCGGGAAAAAGGCGACAATCCAGGCACAAGCTACCAAAGCACCAAAGGTATAGTCTTTAAACCAGATAATAATTAAAGGTGCGATCGCCACGATGGGAGTCGTCTGTAAAACAATCGCATAAGGATACAGACTTTTCTCAATCCACTTACTTTGAGACATCAAAACCGCAATCATCAACCCAGAAATTGCAGCAGTTATAAAGGCTACTACCGTAATTTTTAAGGTAATGAGCAAGGCGGGAAACAGAATCGGCCAATCCTTAATTAAAGCCTGGAAAATAACCGAAGGTTTCGGCAACAAATAAACAGGAGTCTGGGTGACTTCTACCCCAATTTCCCAAGCGGATAGCACTAAAATTCCCACCACAATTGGGGCAATAGTATCCAGAGAAAATAACTTGTTTTTCTTAAGTTTGGCTAAAATTAAGGCGATATCTTTGTTCATTTTATCGGTTACAGTAATCGTTGAATGAGTTTCCCATAAGGAGGGATTAACAAGTTTAACAGGATGTTGTGATTTTAAATCATTTTGACCATAAGATTAAGGAGTGGGAGCGTCTCGCTCCCTTGTAGTAAAAGAGCGACCTTACTGCAAGGGAGCGAGACGCTCCCACTCCTTTAAGAACTTGTTTAATCACCCATCCGGTTGTCCAAGACGGATTCCCTTCAGAAGTTAGGCCAAATCCTCAGACCAACAGTCTCTAGGTTCCTCGATAAGTCACACAATCGTTGTCGGTTTCATAGAGTTGCATTTCATAGAGCAACCCCGGGGGTAGCTTGGGTTCGAGCATATTCCAAAAGACCACCACCATATTTTCAGCGGTGGGATTGATGCCTTTGAAAGCGGGGACATCTAAATTAATATGCTTGTGATCCACCTCCTCCAAAATGGCGGCATCAATGGCATCTTGAAGGTCAAAGAAATTCATGACAATCCCCGTTTCCGGATTAACTTCTCCCCGGACGGTCACCTTGAGAGCATAGTTATGACCATGACCATTGGGATTGTTGCATTTGCCAAAGACCCGGCGATTTTCTTCATCGGATAAGGCATCGCTGTGGAGACGATGGGAGGCGCAAAAGGTGACGCGACGGGTGATATAAATCATCGACATAGTGAAAACTCCTAAGCATTACTAAAAATTTCAAGGTTAGCGCCGGTGAGACATTTTGCTTGCTCATCGTCCGCTAAAAAGATGATGGTGCGAGCGACATCATCCGGGGTGGTTTGGGTTTTTAAAAAAGGCGCAGCTTGTTTGAGAAGCTCTGTATCCACGGCACCGGGGGAAACGCTATTGACGCGAATTCCGTGGGGTTTACCTTCTACTGCGAGGGAATCGGTGATGCCAACTACTCCGTATTTACTGGTAATGTAACTGGTGAATCCCGGGAATTTATCGGGACCGCGAACACCGGAGAGGGAGGCGACATTGACGATCGCACCGCCATGAGATTGAGCGATCGCACGGCGAAAAAACTCCCGGCAGTACAAAAATATCCCGGTGACATTCACGGCCATAATCCGTTCCCAATCCGCCAGTTCAATTTGGGTAAAATCGGTGACTTGCACCATTCCGGCATTGTTAATTAAGATATCAACCCGACCGAAGGTGGCGATCGCCTGGTCAAAAACCGCCTGAGTCTGTGCCTCGGAACTGACATCTGCGGGATAAACCAACACTTGCTCCGGCGAACATTCAGAGGCGATCGCTCCTTTCACCTCCTCCAGTTGCTCCACACTCCGACTGACGAGGACAACCGCAGCGCCTCCCTGTGCCAACTGCCGAGCAGTGGCGGCACCAATCCCCCGACCTGCTCCCGTGACAATGGCAACTCGTCCCGCTAAAGATTTCTCCAAATGATTCAGCTTCTCCTTCTCGTAGGGGCAAGATTCTATAGAAAACAAGGAAACCGTAACTAAGAACCCGGTATTAATTATAGCAAAATGTTGACCCTTATGAGCCAAAATCATCTCATCATCAAAGCTCCCAGTTGAAACCCCTCTATTCTGCCCAATCGCCTGAAATACCAGGAGGTAGCGCCGGATAGAGGGGGGAAATTACCTGGATTTATTGAAGCGGTTCCTCCCGGATTAAGCATGATTCTTTATTCTGGAAATGCCAGGAATCCTCCCGGTCTTTGATAGCAGAATTAGACCGAGAAAAATTGCCGGGGGGATTCCTGGGATTGCGGATCCATTGCTTCCGATAAAGCCGCATACACCTGTTGACAATAGTTGAGATACCGCTCAGAAGTCCGAAACGCTTCAGTGCGGGGTAAAGGTTCATCGATGGGAATCTCAGCGATCGCCCGTCCCGGATTCGCCCCCATCACCACCACTCGCTTGGAGAGATAAACCGCTTCATAAATATTATGAGTCACAAACACAATGGTTTGACGTTGGTGATTCCATAACGACAATAACTCATCATTGAGGTTAGTGCGGGTGATATCATCCAAAGCCCCGAATGGTTCATCCATCAGTAAAACCCGGGGTTCAGTAACAATTGCCCGAGCAATAGAAACCCGCATTTTCATCCCCCCAGAAAGCTGGCGGGGATAGGCATTTGCAAAGTTTTCCAGACCGACTAATTCCAAGGTCTTGGCAATAGAAGCATCCGCCATTCTTTTGGACATTCCCATCAGTTTGAGGGGTAAGCGAATATTATTTTGTACCGTACTCCAAGGCATCAAAGCCGGGTCTTGAAAGACGAACGCAATCTGTTGTTTTAAGGTGCGATCGGCCCATTCAATTTTCCCCTCACTGCTCTGAATGAGGCCCGCAATAATCCTTAAAATGGTACTTTTTCCGCATCCGGAAGGGCCAACTAAACTAACAAAATCTTCCCGATTCACCTTCAGATTGACATCCTTTAAAGCCACCACCCCATTATTAAAAGATTTGCTTACATGGCTGATAGTAATCGCCGGTTCCGGGTTCATCATGTTTTCTTGTCACTCAAAAAAGTTTTTATTTGTAGCCTGCGGAGGCAGGCTTCGTCCGTATAGCCCCACCCTTCAGGGTGCGGGTTTTTTAACCCCACAATGTAGGGTTGATTCGCGAATCAACCCTACAGGGCGGCTTTAATTCTAAAGGCTCAATCATGGGATAATAACGCACAAATTTTAAGACAAGTAATAATCTACCCCCTTATTAATAAACTCTAAAGTGTAGGCATCGTTATAGATGGGTTTATCCTCTAAAACCCCAGCAGTTACCAACTGGTCAAATAAGGTTTTCCATCGTTCATCAGTCATCGCCCCAATGCCGAGGGTGGAGGCATCTCCCGACTTAATCAGATCATACTCCGCTATCTTACCCAGGGCAAAAGCCAGCAACTCATCAGACATTTCTGGATTATCTTGCTGAATTAACTCATTTCCCAACGCGGGATTTTCCAGGTAACTGTACCATCCTTTGATAGAAGCATCAACAAAGCGATGAACCAACTCTGGTTTAGATTCAATTAATTTATGGGTCGTTTCCAGGGTAAAATTATAAGGATTCAATCCCGTTTCACTTAACAGTAAAACCACGGGCTTAAACCCCCCTTCTTTTTCAATCAGAAAAGGTTCTGAAGTCAGCAATCCCTGTTGAACCGAATCTTTGTCTAGCAAAAATGGGGTGACATTGAAATTATAAGGGCGTTGTTGGTCTTGAGTATAACCGTACTGTTTCTCTAGGAAAGGCCAATAAATACTACTCAGTCCCGGAACAATAAACACCCGTTTTCCCTTGAGTTGCGCCAACGAGTCATTACCAACCCCTGGATGGGCTAAAAATGCTTGAATTTCATCTTGAAAAATAGCAGCTACAGTCACTTTGGGAATACCTTGATCCGCTGCTTGTAGGGCATTAACTGCTTGGCCGATGCTAAAATCAACCAAATCCCCCATCAATAATTGAGTCACATTTCCTTGGGGCGGTAGGGGTCTAATTTCTACATCGAATCCATAGTCGCGATAAATTCCCGTCGCCAGGGCCTGATAAAATCCGCCGTACTCGGCTTCAGCTTTCCAGCTTAACCCCACTCTAACTTTGTCGAGTTTTCCGTTAGATGTGGAGGTGGAAGATAACGTTCCACGATTCGTACAACTGGTCAAGAGACTGGTTCCTATAGCCAAGGAACTCATTTTCAGAAATTGGCGACGTTTGAGATGATTAAAATTAGTCATGGTTAGTCATTAATGGTAAAGGACAGATTTTTTTAGGGCATCGGGACCGGATTAGAGAGGAGATAGAAAGGCGAAGTAACTGGGTTGGTTGACCCGTTCAATCGTCAACCCAGTTGAGATAATGTTCAACCAGAACGCGGGTGTAAGTATTCAAAGAATAGTTGAGTGCCTCTTGTGGGGGAACCCAAACCCATTCCTCAATTTCATCATTGGGAATCACGGTTTCTGTGGTCGAACGGGCATAATAGTTCATCATAATAAAGTGAGCTTCCCGACAAAATTGCGGGTCTAAGACAGCCTCTTGCAACAGTGCCCAGCGAATCTCCACCAGGTCCAGTCCCACCTCTTCGCGAAACTCCCGTACTAAGGCCGCTTCCAGAGTTTCACCCCAATCGACTTTACCACCGGGGACCCCCCACAACCCTCGCCATTTCGTAGTTTTCGCAATCAAAACCCGACTGCTAGGGCCACAAACCAGGGCCCCTACGGTACTTAAAGGAAAGGTTTTAACGATGGATCTGGCTGAAACCAATGATGGATCGGGCATGACTTGTAATCCCTGGGGTAATCGACAAAAGGAAGGTGGGAGGGTTTTGATGATCTCCGGTAGAGATTAGTGTAACAACCTCCGTCCGTCCCAGGCTATCCCGGTGATGATTGAGATGGGTTATACCCATTCTGCCAACTCGTCAGAATTTTTCATACTTTTGACTTGATTGTTTTGCCTTGCCTCGAAATACTGGTCATCCGTGGCGACATCTTGCTGGAAAGTTTGAGGATGAATCAGGGGAAAATCGAGTTCTTCTGTGGGCAAGTCTGCAAAACTACTGGGATTGATGGTGTGGGTGGATTCTTGATGTCCAAATCCAATATTAGACACCAAGTTTTTATTGGGTAAAATCGAAGACTGTTGGTGATAAAGACAGGCAAAGTTCCATTGATGGTCCCAAGTATCAATTTGGTTTTCATAGACTAAATCAAAAACTTGGGCCTTGACCGCTGCTTCTTGTTTATTTCCGATGAGTTCGGCTAATTTATTGGCCTGTTTGAGTTCGGGCCATAATTTAATATCAACATCGTAGTAAGTTTGCCATGCTCTGCGCCAAGTTGCCCAACCCCAAATATGAGTTCTTCGGGAAAAATAGTAACTTTCATGGAGATTCTGGCCAGGAATTCCTTCATTGCTTCCGGCAATATGCATGACTCGGGTATCGTCTCGATACTGAGTCAAAAGTTCTTGACAATACCGGAAGAAACTTTGATTGGGTACACAGTCATCTTCAAGGATGATGGCTTCTTCCACGGTATCAAAGACCCAATCGATGCCACTGGAAACCCGCAACTTACAGCCTAAGTTAATGTCGGAATAATGCTTAAGGACTTGACAATCCCAGTCTACGCGGTCGATGATCTGCCGAGTCGCTGCACATTTTTTGGCTTCCCCGGGCCGATCGCCACGGGGCCCATCGGCAATGACTAACAACTGAGACGGTTTCGCGTGACGAATCGACTCAAATACCTGTGCGGTGGTATCGGGTCGGTTAAAGATGAGTAAGGCAACCGGGGTTGTTAATTGCCAATCATCCATGTTTTTGATTCTCCTTAATGTTGTCAATTACGTTAGATCCGGGTTAAGTATAGCCTTTCTCATGTCCATAAGGTACAGCGATGGCGGCCCCAAACCGTCGGCGGCCCAGAACATCCGAGGGGATGCAAAAAAGTACATAATCAGTCCACCGAACCGCTATATAGCCTTTCTCATATCAACAGGGTACAGCGATGGCGGCCCCAAACCCCTCTCCCCCTTTGGGAGAGGGGCTTTGAGAGAATACCTCATGAGTCCACCGAACCGCTATATCGATATTTTTTGAATTTAATGGCGTCCGTGAATAGCCTGTTCATTTCTTCCCAGCAACGGGTATAAACCGGAGGTTTAAAAAGAGAGTGAATCGGGGTTTATTAGGTCAAAAAATCCGATGGAGACCGGATGATTTCTACGGAAATTCGCCCTGAAAAGTCGGGAATGGGAGCGGAAACTTTTGTTAAGCGAACTCTAATTTTTTGAGCTTGCTCCCATTGGAGAATGGATCGAGCAATTTGGGTGGCCAAATGTTCCATCGTCTTGACCTTAGCACTTTCGATTTGATGGCGAACCCGCTCAACCAATTCTCGATAATCTAAGGTGTCTTCTAGGCGATCGCTGTTTCCCACCGCGAATAAATCCACCCACAGGGTTAAATCCACTTCAAACCATTGACCGAGCATTCTTTCCTCGGTCAAATAGCCCGTGTAACCGTAATAGCGCAGTCCCGTAATTGCGATCGCGTCTCTTTGTTCTACAGATTTGTCCATGTTGTACCAAAAGTCAATCCCTGGGTTCTGTCCCAATCTTGGACATCTTTCCCGATTGTCAGTCCCAAGGAAACCCAGGGCCAAACTATCCTACCCTAAACCGAGATAGCTCATCCCTCCCCTAGCAAAATGTTGTTGTAAAACTTTACTATCCCTCTTCCCGGACTGATGAGGTACTTTTCAAAGCCCCTCTCCCAGAACGGGAGAGGGGACGGGGGTGAGGTACAAATCATTTAGGATTGCTATAGGACCCCAGCAGAGTGTAATATAGGGCCATCGCTGCCGATGATCCCTCGGTTATTTTCAGCCGTAATGCGATCGCCCATCAGGATCCTGCTATCATTCTCGCCACACAACGATAAAATAATTGAGCGACCTCAAGGGACGCGAATTTTTGGCCCCGTTGGGGATGCCAAGTTCACTCAATCAGAAAGCAAAAACGGTGATGGCGGCGATGGAAAAACTCTATGAAGGCAAAGCAAAAATCCTATATAGCACCGAAGACCCCGAAGTGGTGATCTCCCAGTTTAAAGATGATGCCACCGCCTTTAATGCACTCAAACGGGGGACCATCGTCGGTAAAGGGCAGATGAACTGTGCGATCGGCACGGCCCTGTTTAATCTGCTGGAATCCAAAGGAATCCCCACCCATTTTATCGAGCAAACCAGTCCGAACGAAATGCGAGTTAAACGGGTGCAGATTGTCCCGGTAGAGGTTGTCGTCCGAAATATAGCTGCCGGAAGTTTGTGCAAGCAAACCGGCATCCTCCAGGGCACAGTCCTCAAACAGCCCCTGGTGGAATTTTTCTATAAAAAAGATGAACTCGGGGATCCATTGTTAACCCGCGATCGCCTGCTATTATTAGAACTCGCCACCCCAGAACAACTAGAGCAACTGCGG
Organism: Oscillatoria sp.; assembly: GCA_011390515.1. Classification (GTDB taxonomy): domain Bacteria; phylum Cyanobacteriota; class Cyanobacteriia; order Cyanobacteriales; family Laspinemataceae; genus Laspinema. The sequence goes on along the minus strand of JAABSJ010000105.1, from coordinate 10,368 downwards.
ACAATGGCATTGGAAATCAACCAAATTCTCTCTGAATTTTTCCATCAGTGTCAAATTATCCTCGTTGACTTTAAACTGGAGTTCGGATTCGATAGCCAGGGGAACCTAATTCTCGCTGATGAAATCAGTCCTGATACTTGCAGACTCTGGGATGAATCCCAGACGGATCCCACTGCCCGAATCATGGATAAAGACCGATTCCGGCAGGATTTGGGCAACGTAGAAAATGCCTACCAGCAAGTCCTTGAACGGGTGCTTTCTCATCTATCCACTTAAGAGTCAGAGGGATTAATTAGCCCTAACTACTCAGAAAGAAAGGAGGAGAATTTATTTCCTTCAGGAATTGTGGTGACTTACTCTTGTATCCTTTCTTTTGGTTTCTCTGGACGTGCCAAATAACGACTAAACCCATGCGCTTATCTCCTGTCTTGTCAGCCGTTCTTGCTACTTGTACCATTCTCAGTCTTGCCAATCCCAGTCGGGGAGAAACCTCGACTCCGTTGGCCCCATCCACAACCGACCCTTCAATGGAAGTAGAGGATCCCACGACAACCGACCCTACCGAGCGATCGCCCGATGGACCGGCAGACTGGGCTGAATCTTCCCTAATGGAGGGGATTAAAAGTATTGAGAGGATTGAGAATAGGGATGCAGAAAGTTTAGCTGTGACTCCGGGACAAGGGGAGGAGATATCCCCTGCACCGGATGTTGTTCCCTTTACACAAGCAGATCAAGTGACAGTGGAATTATTGAGCGAGGGGGATGTCACAGCAGAAACCCCCGTGACTGCATCGGAACTGGCAGTTTGGGAAGACCCCTTCGTTTCGGCGACTCGTCCAGAAGAAGCAATCCCCGCCATGATTCAAGAGAGCGATCGGCCCAGTCTATCCCCTGCTGAACTGCTGATCACCCCACCCTTACAACAACCGGACCTCAGCGATCGGCCAGGGGACTGGACCTCAGCCCTCCTTGCCCAAGACCCCACCCCAACGGAAACCGTCGAACCCGATGCCATAGAAACCGAACCCTCCACCCGTCCAGTCATCCCCGAACCCACAGACGAAGGCATCCCCGAACCCACAGACGAACCCACTCTCGAAGAAACCCCACAACCCACACCCCAACCCACACCCCAACCCACAACACCGCCTCCTTTCATTCCACCCCGGTCCCAACCGGCCCCCCAAGCGGAACCTCAAGTCTTAGTCGCCGAAGTCGTCGTCAGTGGCGTTGAAGGACGACTCGAAGACGAAGTGTATCGCGTGATTTCCCTGCGTCCAGGACAGACAACCACCCGGTCCCAACTGCAACAGGACATCAACGCCATTTTTGCCACCGGCTATTTTTCCAACGTCCGCGCCGAACCTCAAGACACCCCCCTCGGTGTCCGAGTCACCTTTGTAGTCGAATCCAACCCTGTTTTAACCGGCGTAGAAGTCAGAGGAAACCAAGTCCTTCCCCAAGAGGTTATTAATGAAATTTTTGCCCAGCAGTATGGTGACATCCTCAACCTGCGCGACTTCCAGGAAGGCATCAAACAGTTAAACGAATGGTATCAAGAAAATGGCTACGTCCTGGCCCAAGTCATTGACACCCCCCAAGTCGCCGATGATGGCACCGTCATTCTGGAAGTCGCCGAAGGAGTCGTCGAGAGTATTGAAATCCAATTCATCAACGAAGAAGGAGAACTCGTCGATGCCGAAGGGCAACCCATTCGAGGCCGCACTAAAGAATACATCGTCACCCGAGAACTCGAACTCGAACCCGGAGAAGTCTTTAACCGCCAAACCATTGAACGGGATTTACAGCGAGTCTTTGGACTGGGCATTTTTGAAGATGTCCAAATTTCCCTCAACCCCGGTCAAAATCCTCGCAACGTGGTCGTTGTGGTCAATGTCTTAGAAAGAAGTACCGGGTCGATCGCCGCAGGTGCCGGGATTAGTTCCGCCAGTGGTTTATTTGGCACCCTCAGCGTCCAAGAGCAAAACCTACTGGGGAGAAACCTCAAATTAGGGACCGAGTTGCAAATTGGACAGCGCGAGGTGCTGTTTGATGTCAACTTTACCGACCCCTGGATTGCCGGTTGGGAAAGTCGCACCTCTTATACCGTCAATCTCTTCCGACGGCGGTCCATCTCCTTTATTTTTGATGGGGGCGATCCGGAAATCGAACTCCCGGACGACGGCGGGCGTCCGCGCATTCTCCGCTTTGGCGGGGGGCTCACCTTTTCCCGTCCCCTGGATAATGGCTGGAGAGCCTCCTTAGGCACCCAGTATCAACGCATCAGTACCCGAGATGATGATGGGGATATCGCCCGAACTGACGAACGCGGAAACGATTTGAGCTTTAGTGGCGATGGTAAAGATGATTTGTTTACCTTCCAACTCAGTGGGACCCGAGATTTACGCGATAGTGCTTTGCAGCCCACCTCCGGTAGTGTCCTGCGCGTCAGTACGGAACAATCGGTTCCCATTGGCCTAGGAAGTATCTTCTTCAATCGGTTGAGAGCCAGTTATAACTACTACATCCCCCTCAATTTAATTCGCTTTTCTGAAGGACCTCAAACCTTTGCCGTGAGCGTGCAAGGGGGAACTGTCCTTGGGGATTTACCCCCCTACGAAGCCTTTTCCCTGGGCGGGACCACCACCGTGCGCGGTTACGATGAAGGGGCCGTGGGAACTGGGCGCAGTTTTGTCCAAGGGAGTGCCGAGTATCGCTTCCCGATTTATTCCGTGGTGGGCGGTGCACTGTTCTTTGATGCAGCGACGGACTTCGGAACTGGGGACGACGTTCCCGGACAACCGGCAGAGGTCCGCAACAAACCCGGGAGTGGTTTTGGCTATGGGTTGGGGCTACGAGTCCAGTCTCCCCTGGGGCCGATTCGGGTGGATTTCGCCCTGAATGATGATGGAGGCAGTCGCTTCCACTTTGGTCTTGGCGAACGCTTCTAGGAGGCTAAATTTGTTGATGAATCCCTCATCCCATCAGCTTTCTGTAACATCTAAGCCTCCACAACGTTTAGTTGCACCTGTTGAACGTTCTGGGGTGGGATTGCATACGGGGACCTTGACTCGGGTGAAAATACTGCCCGGTACACCTGGGGAAGGACGCTGCTTTGTGCGGATGGATCTACCCGGCTGCCCGGTGATTCCAGCCCGATTTGATGCGGTCCATCAGACCACCCTTTCCACGGAACTGGCGATCGCTGAGGCATCGGTGCGAACGGTCGAGCATTTGTTAGCTGCTTTGATGGCAATGGGGGTTGAGGATGCGCGCATTGAAGTGGATGGACCGGAATTACCCCTATTAGATGGGTCCGCCCTGGCTTGGGTGGAGGCGATCGCCCAAGTGGGTCTAGTCCCCACAACCCCCCAAAACCAGCCAGAAATTGCTCCCCTCTCCTTACCAATTTCCGTCTATGAAGGGGATGCCTTTGTTTCGGCCCTCCCCTCCCCAGAACTGCGATTTAGTTATGGGATTGATTTTCCTGAACCGGCGATCGGCAACCAGTGGCACAGTTGGTCTCCCAGTCAATCCAGCTTTGCCACCGACATCGCCCCAGCGCGCACCTTTGGTCTCGCCCGTCAAATCGAACAACTCCAGGCAGCGGGTTTAATCAAAGGGGGTAGCTTAGAAAATGCCCTGGTTTGCGGGGAAACCGGATGGATAAATCCCCCCCTACGATTTTCAAATGAACCAGTGCGTCATAAAATCTTAGACTTAGTAGGAGATCTGAGTTTACTCGGCCCTCTGCCCCTGGCTCATTTTATTGCTTACAAAGCGAGTCATAAGCTCCATATCCAGCTTGTGCGCGCCCTGGCAGAATCACGGGTCCAGATTTAACGAGGCGGGCGGGGCATTTTGATAACTCTCTCCACTCTCGATCCAGACCCTATCGACCTTACGCAAGTCATGACCACTTCTATTGAAGTTAATTCCGTTCAATCTACCGAGTCTACCCCCAGTCAAACCGAAAGCACCCCCCCGAATGGGACTGGGACTGCTTTAAAAACCACCTTTACCCTCGAAGAAGTCCAGCAACTGCTTCCTCACCGTTATCCCTTTGCCTTAGTGGACCGGATTATCGACTATGTTCCGGCAAAACGGGCGGTGGGGATTAAAAATGTCACCTTTAACGAGCCTCATTTTCAAGGACACTTTCCCGGACGTCCGATTATGCCTGGGGTGTTAATTGTCGAAGCAATGGCGCAAGTGGGTGGGGTGGTGCTGACTCAGTTTCCCGGCATGGAGGGGAGTCTGTTTTTATTTGCAGGCATTGATAAAGTCCGTTTCCGTCGTCAAGTCATTCCCGGTGACCAATTGATAATGACCGCTGAAGTGCTGCGAGTGTCCCAACGGCGGATTGCTAAGATGCAAGCAAGGGCTGAAGTGGACGGTCAATTGGTTACGGAAGGGGAACTGCTGTTCTCCCGAGTAGACTAAACGGGAAATTATTCAGTGAGGAGTGAGCGGGAAGAATTGAGAATTGAGAATTGAGAATTAAGCCTTGGGGAACCGTTGACCGTTCACAGTTGCCGGTTGATTCTTTTTTCTTCCTTTTTCCTTCTTCAAGAAATTTTATGAAAACTCTGATTCATCCGACGGCAGTCATCCATCCGGATGCCGAACTGCACCCGACTGTTGAAGTCGGGGCTTATGCCGTGATTGGGGCGCAAGTAAAAGTAGGCCCAGATACGACAATTGGTCCTCATGTTGCCATCGAGGGTTACACGGAAATCGGGGCGCGCAATCGCATTTTTCCCGGGGCGGCGATCGGGTTTGAGCCACAGGATTTAAAGTATTCTGGGGCGAAAAGTCTGACGAAAATTGGCGATGGGAATACGATTCGCGAGTATGTGACGATTAATCGCGCTACAGGAGAGGGCGAGGCGACGGCGATCGGCAATGATAATTTGTTGATGGCTTATGTGCATATTGCCCACAATTGTGAAATCGGCGATCGCGTGGTAATTACCAATACAGTGCAACTCGCCGGTCATGTTCGCATTGAAAATTACGCCAGAATTGGCGGTGTTTTGGGCATTCACCAGTTCGTCCATATTGGGGAACTGGCAATGGTGGGGGGAATGACGCGGATCGATCGCGATGTCCCGCCCTATATGTTGGTCGAGGGCAATCCCTCTCGGGTGCGATCGCTCAACCAGATCGGTCTCAAACGCGCCGGAATCTCCCCGGATGACCTGTCTCTGCTCAAAAAAGCCTTTCGCCTGATTTATCGCTCTGAGGAGTCATTTAAACAAGCTCTGGAACAGTTAACGGAACTGCCCCAAACCCCCTATCTTCTCCATCTGTCGGAGTTTCTGCGTCAGTCCATCACTGCCGATCGCCGGGGACCGATTCCCGGACGGCGACGCGGTTCGAGTCCAGAATAAGGGGTCGCCAATGGCAACAATTTTTATCAGCACTGGGGAGGTGTCTGGAGATATGCAAGGGGCCATCTTGGTAGAAGCCCTCTATCGTCAGGCACAATCCGCTGGGATACCCCTAGAAATTATGGCCTTGGGTGGGGCAAAAATGGCCCAAGCCGATGCCGTCCTCTTGGGCGATACCACGGGGATTGGTTCCGTGGGGATTCTCGAATCCTTGCCCTATATTTGGCCCACTCTGCAAATCCAGCGTTCTGCTAAAGCTTATCTGCGAAACTCCCCCCCAGATGTGATTATCCTGATTGACTATCTCGGTCCAAATCTGGGGATTGGGAATTTTGCGAAGGAACATCTCCCCCAAGTGCCGATCGCCTATTATATTGCCCCCCAAGAGTGGGTTTGGTCTTTGGGCGATCGCACCACGACTCAAATTGTCGGACTCTGCGATCGCCTCCTCGCCATTTTTCCTACAGAAGCGAGTTACTACCAACAACATGGCGCAACGGTTGACTGGGTGGGACATCCATTTATTGATGTTCTTCAGAAGGTTCCCACCCGAGAAAAGGCGCGTCAAATCCTGGGAATTGACTCTGATGAACTGGCGATCGCCCTTCTGCCCGCCTCCCGACAACAAGAACTCCGCTATCTCTTACCCGTGATGTTTGAGGCGGCACAGCAGATCCAAACTCACCATCCATCGGTCCAGTTTTATATCCCCTTATCTTGGGAAAAATATCGCCCCACCCTAGAAACCGAGATTCAGCGCTATGGATTGCGGGCTAAATTGGTGGAAGCGAGTCAAAGTCGCATGGCGATCGCTGCTGCTGATTTAGCGATTACCAAATCTGGGACTGTCAATTTAGAAATCGCCCTATTAAACGTCCCCCAAGTGGTTATCTACCGAGTCAATCCCGTCACCGCCTGGATTGCACAGCATCTGCTCAAATTTTCCATCCCCTTCATGTCTCCCCCGAACCTGGTGTTAATGAAATCCATCGTTCCAGAATTGCTGCAAGAGCAAGCAACCGCAACGAACATCGTTCAAGAAGCGCTGGATTTACTGGAAAATCGCGATCGCCGCGAGCAGATGCAGCGAGATTATCAGCAAATGCGATCTGCCTTGGGGGAACCAGGAGTTTGCGATCGGGCTGCACAGATTATTTTAGGGTTGGTGAAGTAGGGGCGCAAGCATTGCGCCCCTGGGGCGCAAGCATTGCGCCCCTACATTGATGGGGCTACAACGTTTTGGAGGGCGCAAGCATTGCGCCCCTACATTGACGGGGCTACTCCGTTGATCCGTCACATTGACGGGGCTACTCCGTTGAACCGTCACTACGAACGAACGTTTTCGAGATTTTATTTTTTGGAGTTCCCTTCGTGAAGTCCTATAGCAGTCCTAACTCAATTGTGGAAGACGTCGGCGGCCCCCAACCGTCGGCGGCCCAGAACATCCGAGGGGAGAAGAAAATGTCACAACTGATTTAGGATGGCTATATAGCGGTTCCCGGACTCATGAGGTACAATACATAGGAGAACTGACTCATCTTAACCATCCGAATTTATCATGAAACCCTACTCTCTAGACTTTCGGCAAAAAATCGTACAAATCTATGAGGAAGAAAAATTATCAATGCAAAAAGTAGCTGACCGATTTGGCGTCGCTAAAAGTTTTGTGCAAAAAATCCTCAAGCAATTTAAAGAAACGGGTGATTTGGCCCCTAAACCTCAAGGGGGAAATACTGCCCCTAAACTCGGAAGTCAAGAAATAGTAATTTTGATAGAACTCCTTGAAAATAATAATGATGCTACATTGCAAGAGCTTTGTGATTTGCTTGAAGAAAAAACGGGAGTAAAAGTCAGTACATCTACTTTAGATAGAGTCATTAAAAAGCTCAACTACACTTGTAAAAAAAAGACCCTTTATGCCGAAGAAAAATATAAAGAATAAGTTCAAAAAAAGCGAGTGGGGTTTTTGGGAGAAAATTCGAGATATTCCTTATGAGGACTTGATTTTCATAGATGAATCCGGAGTAGACTTAGCCTTAATTAAAACCCAAGCCCGAGCTATTAAAGGGCAAAGAGCTAGAGGCCCAAAGCCACAAAAAAGAGGAAAAGGAGTATCTTTGTTGAGTGCTTTGTCTCTCGAAGAAGTCGTCGCTTCAACCAACATATATGGAACAACAAATCAAGTTACATTTGAAGCCTTTATTGTGACAAAACTTGTTCCTAATTTATGGGAAAATGCTTGTGTAGTTATGGATAATGCCAGCATTCACAAGAGCACAATGGTTGAAGAAGCTATCCAAGAAGTGGGAGCAAAACTTATCTATCTCTCTCCTTATTCTCCGGAATTTTCTCCGATTGAAAATTTTTGGTCTAAAGTTAAAGAGATTCTCAAAAAATTTCAAGCGAGAACCTATGAAGATTTAGTTATTGGGATTACTGAAGCCATGCGGCAAGTCACTCAACAAGATATTCGCAATTGGTTTGCTCATTGCTGCTACTGTACCTCATGAGTCCGGGAACCGCTATATAGCCATCCTAAATCAGTTGTGGAAGACGATGGCGGCCCCCAACCCCTCTCCCAAAGCGGGAGAGGGGAGAAGACAGATGTTATAAATCATTTAGGACTGCTATATAGCCATCCTAATAGAATTGTTAACATTTTCACCCGGGGTTAAAACTGTGCGACAATAAACTATGAAAAGGATGGTTCAGGTATTTTGTCGCTTTTCGTGAAGCAGATCCTTAAAATTAACATCATTAAGTTTAAGGGTCTTTCTGTGTTCAACCTTTATTTTCTGTCATGGTTATGAGTCTACAAATTTCTTCAGACCCACCCGAACCCACCCCCGAGGAGATCGAAGACTGTATCAGTTGGTTAAGTTTTCATCGCATTTGGGGTAAGTTAGGGGAAAAAACAATCGCACAAATTGCTTCATCCCTATATTTGTTGCGGGTAGAAGCCAGCACCAATATTTTTGACCAAAATGGTACTCCCCAAGGCTTATATCTACTCAAGTGGGGAACCGTAGAAATGTATCGCACTTCCCCGGTTGGTCAAACCCATATTATCTATCGCAATGCCGGGGAACTATTCGGTCATATTTCCCTAGGAATGCTGGGAGAGACCACCACCTGCCGAACCGGGGCGATCGCAATTACCAAAAGTGAAATTTGGTTTTTATCCAGAGAGCGCTTTGAACAACTCAAAACCGAATATCCCGAAATCAACAGTGCAATCAATACCCTCTTAGCCCAGGATTTAGCTAAATTTCAAGACCGGATCGCCAAAGAACAAGCGCGTATTCAAGGATTGCAACCCTACATCCGCCCAGTTCCCATCGGTGAAACGATTATCAGTAATAGCAAATCGAGTCAAAAACTTGCCCAACAGGTTGAACAAGCCAGCCAAGACTTAAAACCCATTTTTCTTCAAGCCTTACCCGGTAGCGGAAAAACCTTTATCTCTGGGATCATTCACGAGTTTCAACCGTTATTGAAGCTACATCCGGGAATACTGGCATTGGTTTAGCGATGGTTTGTGCCGCGAAAGGCTATCGCTTAATTTTAACCATGCCAGAACACATGAGTCTGGAACGGCAAAAACTGGTGACCGCTTATGGTGCAGAATTTGTGAGAAATCCAGCCAAAGCGGATATGCCCGGTGCCATTGAACGGGCGAATGAACTGTTAGCAAGTATTCCTGATTCTTTTTCTCCCCAACAGTTTAGCAACCCAGCTAATCCGAAAATTCACTATCAAACTACAGGGCCGGAAATTTGGCGGGATACGGAAGGGAATATTGATAGTTTAGTGGTTGGGGTGGGAACAGGTGGAACTCTCACCGGGGCCGGTTGCTATTTGAAACAAAAAAAACCCGGTTTAAAAATTGTCGCGGTGGAACCTTCGGCTAGTGCAGTTTTAAGCGGAAATAGCCGCAATATTCACGATATACAAGGAATTGGTGCGGGCTTTATTCCTGATGTGTTGCGGGTAGATTTAATTGATGAAATTGTGAGGGTGACTGAAGCAGAATCGTACAATATCGGGCGACTTTTGGCAAGTCACGAAGGAATTATGAGTGGGATATCCACGGGGGCTGTGGTTGAAGCTGCTTTGAAAATAGGGGCGCGTCCAGAATATTGCGATCGCACAATTGTGGCAATTCAAGCCAGTGGCGGAGAACGATATTTAAGTACAGCAATGTTTCAGCCTCAACCCCTGGTGAAGGAGGAAAATTAGCGGCGATCGCCTCTAACTCCCGACCCTAAATAGGGTAATCGGCATATTGTGTCCCAGCTCCTTTTGTTGCTAGTCTAGGGCAGATAATTCCGCTCGTTTCTTCTATTTGAGCAGAAATAACAAACAGCCATTACAGCAAATGCTTATCTTATAGCGTTTCATATCCATCAGGTGCAGCCCTCACCCCCAACCCCTCTCCCGTTTTGGGAGAGGGGTTGGGGGTGAGGTGTCAAACTCCTGAAAGACTCGCTATAGTTGGGGCTCCTGATACCAAGTCCGGTTGTTAAAAGTCGATTTTCTCTTCAGCCCGCGCCCGCGGGCTTTGTCTGCGAGTGCCCCACCCTTTAGGGTGCGGGTTTTTGCAGACCTGTGACAATTGGATGGAGTATGAGTAGGGTGGGCATTGGTGCGACCTGAACTGGTTGCTTAGTATGGAGAACCGATTCTCCTCTGGGATTCCTACCCCAGACCCTTATGGAAAAGACTCCTCGGAGTCCGGCTACGTCCGAGTAGGTAACGAAACAGACGGAATGCAAGCCCCAAAAGTAGCCTCGACTGTCAGGGTTAAGACGGTCAGGAGCAAAAGGGAGAATGGAAGGGTGAACAAAGTCCAAGGTGATAATTAAACTGCGTCATCCCTAAAAGAGCCAAATAAACCCTGATAGGCTCTGGCCAAAAAGGCAAAACAGGTGGTTTATCAGCTCAAAGCTCTGATAAACGTAGGAATCAAAACCCC
>JAABSJ010000104.1 GCA_011390515.1 Oscillatoria sp. | reverse complement strand
GAGATGAACAAGCAGAATTAGGATTTGCGGGGTTCGCACTACAAGCGGGAGTTAAAACAGCTTTAGCGAGTTTATGGTATGTATCTGATGAGGGAACCTTTGGGTTAATGTCCGATTTTTATCGTCAATTAAACCAAGCCCCAATTAAAGCAGAAGCCCTCCGCCAAACCCAGATTGCCATGATTAAAGGTCAGATAAAAATAGAGAATGGAGTGTTATATAATTCCTCTGGAGAAATTCCTTTACCGGAATCCCTGTTAGCCATCATTTCAGACAAGGATTTGTCTCATCCGTTTTATTGGGCCGCATTTACGATGATTGGCAGTCCTTGGTAATGAAGACACCATTGAATCTCTTTCAACCGGGATTTGCCCAAATTACCATCGGGCGGATTGATCGTACCGGCACAATTACCCTCGCCTCCCTCACTCTTTCCAACCATTCCATTTCCCGGAATCATGGCGGAGGGGACCTGGAAAGTCCCTTTGTAATTGGGGATAATAGTAGTAACGGGACTGCTGGGGTGATTACCACCAGCAGTGAGACACTCACCAGAGAAAACTTCCCTCCCTGTTGCCCTTGAATCGACAGATTTGGAAGAAACAAACCCGGTGATTGCCCCCACCCTTGCCCTCCGGCGATCGCCCCGGCAACCATCGAGACGATGGCGATCGCCTCTGAGGAGATTGTACCCCCTTCCCCAAAAGTGGAACCGACCCTGACAACCCCGGAACCTGTACCGCCCTTGTTGACAGAAAACCGCCGGAAAACCGCCGGAGAACCGCAGGTGATCCTAATTCAACAAGGAATTACTGAAACCGTGCGATCGGCGATCGCACGCAATACCAGCGAGGGAAATCTTCGAGAACTGGGTTTTAACGACCCCCGTTAGAATTGCTAGTCCTCTCCGCCTGCCGAAGTGCGGTGGGGGATGAACAAGCAGAATGTCGTTCTCTTAAGTTCGTAGTAACGACTTCAGTCGTTCTCTTAGGGATTTCCATAAAAAAAATTCTGCATTATAAGTTTTGCAAAATTGGAAAAGCCCCCCTTCTTAAGGGGGGTTGGGGGGATCTCTGATAGAAGATTTTATTTTTTGGAGTCCCCTTAGTTCGTAGTAACGACTTCAGTCGTTCTCCACGTTCGTAGTAACGACTTCAGTCGTTCTCTTAAGTTCGTAGTAACGACTTCAGTCGTTCTCTTTTGCAATCTCTCTGGGGTTTGAAATTCCCGCTGATTTCTGAAATTGGGTTATCGGACCCGGAAACGACTGAAGTCGTTACTACGAACATGAAGAAAAGACTGTAGTTAGGTTATTGGACCCGGAAACGACTGAAGTCGTTACTACGAACATGAAGAAAAGACTGTATAGCAGTCCTAAATCAGTTGTGGAAGACCCTCACCCCCAACCCCTCTCCCAGAACGGGAGAGGGGAGCTAAAAATGTTACAACTCATTTAGGATTGCTATAGTTAGGTTATTGGATCCGGAAACGACTGAAGTCGTTACTACAAACAGTTATCGGACTCGGAAACGACTGAAGCCGTGACCTTGAACAGGGGAGAGGGTATTTCATTTCAATTTCATAATTTTATGGCAAACTAAATAGTGATGAACTTTTGAACGGATTTTTTATGATTGAGAAAATTTTATCATAAAAACTAAATCAATGGAGCAATTCCCCTAAGAATGGCTAGAATCCAGATTTCTTGCTCAATATAGATCCGGGGAAGAGGGATTTATTCTTTCATATTTTCCGGATCTTCGTTTAAACTATCCCCCAGATTCTCTTACACACAAACAGGATATACAGTCATGAATCGGTTGGTTATTGCCGCTGCGATCGCCTCTAGTTTATTGGTCATTCCCGGTTGTTACACCCCCTCCTCCGAGGCATCGTTAAATGAATCCTCCGAGGTAGAAGGAATGGAATCTAATCACGCTGATCACGCTGAAGCGATGGGAGACGGACATCATTCGGATTCTCATTCAGAACATTCTGGGGAGGGTCACGGGGAACCGCAGCAGGCGACTCTAGCAAAACTCACGGTTCCCTCGGCGATCGCGGCCAATCAACCCGTTGCTTTAGGGATTGAGATTCAAGATAGTACCGGAAATCCAGTCTCGGAATTTGATATTGTCCACGAAAAAAAGATGCACTTGATTGTAGTGAGTGATGATCTCCAGTTCTTCTCTCATCTCCATCCAACGCAGAATGAAGCGGGACAATTTCAAGTGGAAAATATCTTTCCCACCGGGGGAAATTATACCCTGTTTGCGGATTACAAACCGACGGGGGATGCACAACGAGTTTCAGCGTTAAAAATGGCGGTAGAGGGAAACCCATCGCCGTCACCCGAGATGACTTTAATGCGATCGCAAACCTTGGGGAACACCCAGGTGGGGTTGATGCTACCCTCAGAGGAAATTTCCGCCGGTGAACCGATTACCGTTGCTTTCCATCTCGAAGATACTCAGACTCAAACCCCAGTTACAGATTTACAGCCTTATTTAGGAGAATTGGGTCATTTAGTGATTGTTAAACAATCGGATTCCCCTACAGAAGCTGATTACATTCATGCTCATCCGATGGCGAATCATGGACCGGGACATCTGGAATTTATGACCCAGTTTCCGGAACCAGGAAATTATAAAATGTGGGGAGAATTTAACCGTAATGGCGAAATGATTGCCGCCGAGTTTTGGGTCACCGTTCAGTAAATTAGACCAAGTTTATCTCATAAAATCTGGGACAAGGCACTGCCTTGTCCCAGATTTTTTTATTTCATAGTAGGCGGAACCCAATCGGAATAGCTTTCTAAATGTCCCCAATAGGAAAGATATCCGGTAGTCGCCCAAATCAGTCCAGCTATAGCCATAGCAACTGCCCCCACAGTCCGCAGAGTTTGGCTATTTCTCAGATAGAGAGATGGAGTGGCTAAAACCCCGCCTAATCCAGAAATAATAAAGCCAATTCCGGACATTAAAGGCCGTCTAGTCATGTCTAAATTAATGATTCGTACCCCGACCACAATCGAGGCTAAACCGGCAAAAAAAGCGTAAATCGTGACGGTAATCAAATCCCAATCCGCAGCTAGGGCGACTGCTGCCCCCATAAAAACAATTCCAAACAAGACGGACATTTCCCCAAAGGCTACATTAAAACTGCCTCGAATGGGCCAAGTCCAAATCATGTGTAACCCGGTAACCAACGCCACTGCACCTGTCATTCCAAAGCCAGGAATCCAGCGTTTTTGTCGGATATTATCTAATCCATCATAAATATAGTAAGCCAGCAAAAAATGACCGGCTACTAAGTTGATTAGCATCAAGCTAATGTAATTAATCATGACTGACCCTCTCTGATTTCTATTTAGAGTGGCAAGGTTTGATTGTACCCTAATATGGGAAATCTGGGTCAGGGAGGGTTCAGAACCCGCAGAAAAACCGAAATTCCCATCCGGTTCAATTGATTTTTCAGGAGAACTGACTTGTGCTACCAGTGGGGATTGCGGAACCAGTTCCGGATTTTTTGGGGCCATAACATGGGACTTTCCGGCGATCGATAGCCGGTTTTAATCATGGATTGCCACAGGGGGATTCCTCCCACTTTCGCACTCAACATCAGATGGAAGACGAGGGCTAATCCTATCAAGATCCAGGCGGTCAAATGGAGGAAATAAGGCGGTTGATTCATCTGTCCCTGGGGTAACCAGTTTTCATCCTGAAACTTACCCGTAATGACTGCTAATCCCGATGCTAATAACATGACGGTATTGGCAATCCGATGTAAGGCAACCCACCAACTCGGTTTACCGACATTGCGGAGTTTTGAAAGAGAATTTTTGGCAGCTAAACGGTGTCGTCCCACGCGCACACTGTAAATGGCAAAGCCAATCAAAATAAAGAATAAGAAAAAGCCAAAAGTGCCATGAATATCAATTAGGTTTCGGTTCGCTGCGGATAGACCTAGGCCACCCCAGCGCCCATCCCAGCTATCATAAACTAAAAAGCCAGTAATGAAAGCGCCCAGGACTAAAATGGCATTCAGACCATGCAATAATCGCAGCAGGAAAGGTTGATAAGGAATGGAACGCATAAACTATTCTGATTTTTGTCAAGGGATTCCCCAATGTTACTACGGCAGGTCTGACGCGGAGAAAAAAATAGGGTCACCTCTGCGCTTAAAGTCTAGGAGTCACTTTGGAGTTACCTCGCCTAGATCCGGGAGGCCCGGGAAAATTCAAAAATGATTAAATAATGAAAAATACGCCTGAATTTAGTGGAAAACCTGGATAATAAGGTGAGAAAAATTGTTCTAAATCACAGGATATTTTTCATTTTTGTTTCATTATATTGACCCTTGCCTAATTGGCTAAAAAATGATAAGCTAAACTGGCTAGGGGAATAGATAGAGTTTGGGGATTGCAGTGAGTTCTATTACGATTTTTTTGATATCTTTAGGCTTGGCGATGGATGCTTTTGCCGTGGCGATCGGCAGTGGAATTGCTTTGAAAAAAGTAAAACTGCATGATGCGCTTTTAGTGGCGACATTTTTCGGGGGATTCCAGTTTTTTATGCCATTACTGGGTTGGATGGCTGGATTAGGCATCCGAGAAGCTATTTCCGGTGTGGATCATTGGATTGCATTTTCACTGCTGGGATTTATCGGCGGTAAAATGATTCATGAATCTATCTATGAAGAGGCGGGAGTGGAGGAAGCAAAACCGTCAAATCCCCGCAATTTATATATTTTATTAGGATTAGCCGTTGCCACGAGTATTGATGCCTTAGCGGTGGGATTAAGTGTGTCTCTGTTACAAACTTCCATTGTGGGGTTAGCGGTGGTGATTGGGATTGTTACCTTTGCTTTATCCTTTGCTGGGGTATATCTCGGGAATCGCGTGGGTAACTTTTGTGAAAAGCAAGTGACGATTCTAGGCGGCGTGATTTTAATTGGAATCGGCGTCAAAATTTTACTGGAACATTTAATAGTTGCGGGGTAGACAATTCCCCATTTCTTGTATGCTAGAAAACAATGATATGGAGGATGAAGTTCATGGACCCGATACTGTCTCGCATGGAGGGAGTGCAATCCCCGATTATTCCACAGATTGGGGAACTGATTCGCGCTTATCCCGGTACGCTTTCTTTGGGACAAGGGGTGGTGTATTATCCCCCACCGCCTGCGGCATTTGAACGGATTCAAGACTGTTTGGGGGATCCCAATAATCATAAGTATCAAGCTGTGGAAGGGATTCCGGCGTTACAAGAGGCGATCGCCACCAAACTGCAATCGGAAAACCATATTCCCATCAACGATGAGTGCAAAATCGTTGTGACTGCTGGGGGAAATATGGCGTTTATGAATGCCATTCTGGCGATTACTTCCCCCGGGGATGAAATTATTATCCAAACGCCTTATTATTTCAATCATGAAATGGCGATCGCCATTGCTGGATGTCAGGCAGTTTGTGTGGCAACCGATGAAAACTATCAACTTTGTCCCGAGGCGATCGCTGCCGCCATTACGGACAAAACCCGGGCAATTGTCACCATTTCTCCCAACAATCCCACCGGGGCCGTTTATTCAGAAACCGCCTTACGCCAAATCAATCAACTCTGTGGCGATCGCGGCCTTTATCATATCAGTGATGAAGCCTACGAATATTTTACCTACGATGGCGCAACCCATTTTTCACCGGGTTCTATCCCTGATAGTTATTCCCACACCATTTCTCTATTTAGTCTCTCCAAAGCCTACGGATTTGCCGGATGGCGGATTGGCTATATGGTCATTCCCAAACCCCTTCTCACGCCGGTTAAAAAAATTCAAGATACTATCTTGATTTGTCCCCCGGTGATGTCTCAATATGTGGCATTAGGCGCATTAGAAGTGGGCAGAGACTATTGCTTAAAACATCTGCCCATCATCTCAGAAATGCGCGACTTATGCCTGAAACGCTTCTCAGACTTACCGGAATTTTGTACCGTCCCCGAAGCTAAAGGCGCTTTTTACTTTTTCGTCAAACTGGAAAGCCAACTTTCCCCAATGGCAGCGGCTAAATTGCTGATTGAAAAGTTTCGGATTGCCACGATCCCCGGCACAACCTTTGGGATTGAAAGCGGGTGTTTTCTGCGGGTTTCTTATGCGGGTTTGGACCGAGAAACTGCACTCCAAGGGATTAATCGCTTGTTTCGCGGATTAGGGACGATGTACAAAACTCCCCATTCCCATATGTAAAAATAGGAGAGTCTGGTTGAGAACTCGCCTCCCCCTGAATATTATGGCTGATCCATCGAATGTTTCAAAATTAACCCCTCCCCTGAAAGTCTTTTCGGTGGATGCCTTGGCGGTCCGTCTGTTTGCTACGGCAACAGAGATGGCATGGGATGCTGCTGTTGCTGCCAGTGACATCTTAGCCCAGGCGATCGCCCACCGGGGGGAGGCGAGGGTACTCCTGGCAACGGGGAATTCCCAAATTGAATTTCTGAAGGCAGCGATCGCCTTAAATCGGGTGGATTGGTCCCGGGTTGTCTTCTTTCATTTAGATGAATATCTGGGAATTCCCTCCACCCATCCGGCGAGTTTTCGCAGCTACTTGCGCGATCGCGTAGAAAATCAAGTCCATCCTGCCGCTTTCCATTACATCAACGGAGATGCGATCGAACCCTTGAAAGAATGCGATCGCTACAACCAATTATTGCTAGAAAAACCCATTGATTTATGCTGCTTGGGGGTGGGAGAAAATGGTCACTTAGCCTTTAATGAACCGGGGATTGCCGATTTTAACGACCCCTACCCCATTAAACTGGTAAAATTAGCCCGCGCCACTCATCAACAACTGGTGAATCAAGGACAATTTCCCGCCCTAGAATCGGTCCCCAAATATGCCTTTACCCTGACCATTCCCCAACTTTGTGCCGCCCAGCACATCATCTGCCTTGCCCCTTCCCGGCGCAAAACCCAGATTGTCCAGCAGATGTTATCTCATCCTATCACCCCGGAAATTCCTGCGACAATTTTGCGATCGCAATCCCACGCCACCTTATTTTTAGACCGAGATTCTGGTGGGGAATTTTAACCCAATGTCATTGGTCATTGGTCATTGGTCATTGGTCATTGGTCATTGGTCATTGGTCTTATGTCATTTGTCATTGGTCTTATGTCATTTACTCAGGGGTTAGAAACCGGGTTTCTTGACCACATTTCTGCTAATTGCCAAAATTTATGAGAGAAACCCGGTTTCTGGTCCTGGGGGTTTTACCAGGGGTTAGGGATTCGGGCCAATTTGAGCAGGTATCCGGGATTTAATCCGTTTCTCCAACTCCACTGTCGGGACTTCGACTGTTTCCTTCACCGAACTCATATCTGGACCGATCGCCGCTTCGCTGTTTTCTAATAGCTGAGAAGCGTAGACGCCCAGTTGTTCATGGGCAACGGTAGTGGGATGAATCTCATCCCAAAATAGATATTCATTGGGATTTTGGCAAATCATCTCCCTTTCTTTATTCAGACAAGGTTCTGTAACATTTTCAAACCCAAAATTTGCTGGGTTGTCCAACACCCGATTATAAATTTCATTAACATCCAAGGGAATGATTTCCACATCAGAACCCAGGCGGCTGCTCAACTGTTGCAGAGACTGGGATAATTTCTGATTATGCAGCCGAATTAACTCATTTAACTGCACCGAACTTTGACGATTTCGGGTTCCGGGTAAATTCCCTAAATCCGGCAGATTTGGCACGAGGAAATTTTGAGCGCCCATTGCCGCCAGGGTGGCGATCGCCTCCGAAACATTCGAGACAGGTTGATTGGGATTACTCTCCTGATTTTCCAAGTAATCGTTGGGTCCAGCCCAGACAATATAAAGGGCATTCGGGTCTGCTGAATCTTGGTTTTTTTGGAAGCGATTCACCTGATCCAACAGTCCTCGGGAGGGGGTTTCATTCCGATTCATTTCCCCAGTTGTCGCCCCCCCATAAGCAAAATTAGTATCCGGATTAAACGGGATATTTAACTCTTCGGCCAGATATTCTACCCACACCGGGCCATTAGAAAACCGCCCCTCAAAGTACAAAGAACTGGGGGGATATTGAGCTTGGGACTGTTCAAACAACTGCCCGGTATCGGAGAGACTGTCCCCAAAAACATATATCTCGCTAAAGTTGGCTGCCATAACAGGATCGGGAATTAAAACAGAAAAAAGGACGGCTGCACTCGCTAAAATCCGGTGTCGCATGGTAATGTTCAGAGGGTCTCCTGGGGGTAATCACTGGGTATAGAAAGAGTCGCTATCCGGACTCCCTCCTGTCAATTCTCTGGCAGAAGAAAGAATGGTCCGGAATAACTCTATCTTTTCATGCCCCTAGGCCGGTTGCCCTCTCTCGCCAGTCGGACATTTCCCAGGGGGATCGCCGGTCCCCTCAGCAGTTAGGCATAATATTTTTGGGGGTTGTTTTGATAAAAATCCCTCTTTGGGATAGGTGACATGGGGTTTCTTTTGTGCTGTAATTAAGCGGATTATCATCTCACCTTAATTGCTACTTAAAACTTCCGCAATATTTAATATTAAACCCTAAATGTAGGGGCGAATCGCGATTCGCCCCTACAGTTGACGACCTATTGCAGAATTCCCAAAAGCCACCCTTTTTAAGGGCGATCTCCCCAAAATTGAGTGATTCGGGTTAAATTTCTTTCAGAGTTTTGAGAGACTCTTCTACATGACCCTCAAAATTCATCATGGAATTGAAGATATGGCGGACAACGCCCTGTTGATCAATCACATAAGTGACACGCCCGGGGAGGAGTCCCAGAGTTGAAGGGACCCCATAGAGTTTGCGAAGGGCTTTATCGCGATCGCTTAACAGGGTAAAGGGCAGACTGTACTTACTGGCGAATTTTTGGTGAGAATCCGCCGAATCGCTGCTGACCCCGATGACTTCGGCCCCTGCTTGTTTGAACTGTTCATAACTATCCCGAAAGGCGCAAGATTCCTTCGTGCATCCGGGAGTATCATCTTTTGGATAAAAATAGAGCACCACACTAGATTTCCCTCGAAAATCGCTGAGTTTAACGGTTTCCCCGGTTTGAGATGGCAAACTAAAATCTGGGGCGGTATCTCCGATTTGTACGCTCATAATCCCTAGTCCTGGGTATTTTCTCTGCAAAATGTTAACTTTTGTAATGTTACCGCAATTTGTCCCCGCAATGGTAACCCTCCCCGGTGAAGCAATTAGAGAAAGGCTTGATTTAGCCATCAGACTAGGCACTCCCTTAAATTCTGAGTGCGGGTCCGGTCATTATCTACACAAGATTAGAAAAAATTAATCAATCATGATTCGACATTCCCTCGCCTTTGGACTAGCTGGTTTAGTTATGGTAACCGCGATGCCCAGCGTCTCCCATGCCACTCTGCCTCCCGTGAGTCAGAGCAATTTCCCACCGGATTTAGAACAGGCAGAAGCTTACAATAACCAGGGATATGATTTAGCGAGTCAGGGAAGATTTATCGAAGCTGTGGCAGCTTTTGAACAAGCGATCGCCCTTTATCCCTCTTATGATACCGCCTACAATAACCTAGGAATTACTTATGCTCAACTGGGAAAATTCTCAGAAGCGGTGAGGGCCTTTGAACAAGCGATCGCCCTAAATTCCGGCAATGTAGAATACTATAATAACCTCGGCAGTGCCTTGGGTTCCTTGGGGAGAATCGCCGAAGCCACTACCGTTTTTAGAGAGGCGATCGCCCGCTATCCCAACGAACCCGATAGCCATTTTAATTTAGCCATTGCCTTCTTAAATCAAAATCAAATTTCCGAAGCCATTGCCGCATTGAAAACCGCCCGAGACTTATACGAAATTCGCAATAATTTCCGAGCAGTCCAACAAATCAATCAAATTTTACAAGACTTAGAACCCTAACCCCCAACCGGGATAGTTTTCCCTAGCGAAACAACCCTTTGATTTCCTGCCAAAATGCCGAAGTCTCCCCTTTGGCCCGAGGATGAGTTAAAATTCCATGACTTGGACTCAACAGCAAAGCTAACAGGAAAAACCCAGAAACCACTAACACAATGGCCGGACCGGACGGGATATTTTGATAAAAACTCCAATACATTCCAGACACACTGGAAACAATGCCAATCAGCGCCCCGACAATCATCACCTGATGGAGGCGAGGCACCAATAAATAGGCTGTAGCACCAGGGGCAATCAACAGGGACAAAACCAGCACCACTCCCACCGCTTTCATACTGGCGACAACAGTCAGGGCAATCAAAACCATTAACCCAAAATTGAGCAAATTGACCGGAAGCCCTGCGGCTTGAGCGCCCAAGGGGTCAAAGGTGTAAAATAAGAGTTCTTTGTACAGTAAAAAAACCACCGCAAGGGTTAAACTAGCTATCATTGCGGTGGTTTTTACATCTTCGGGAGTGACGGCGAGAATGTTGCCGAATAAAAAATGATTGAGGTCAATTTTTTGGTCTTTTTGAATTACGGTAATTAAGGTAATGCCTAGGGCAAAAAAGGAAGATAATACAATTCCCATTGCGGCATCTTCTTTAATCGGCGATCGCGTTCTAATCCAGGCGATCACCACGGTACTGAGGACCCCAGCAATAAAGGCCCCCACAAAAATATTCGCCCCAATCCCATAAGCGATTGCTAATCCGGGGAGGACCGAATGCCCGATCGCATCTCCTAATAAAGCCAGACGCTGGACCATTAAATAACTGCCAACCACGGCACAAATCAAGCCCACTAAAATCGCTACAATCAGCGATCGTTGCATAAAACTATATTGGAGAGGTTCAATTAATCCGTCTAACATGGCAGGGGAATTTATACAGAATGTAGAGGGGCACTGGAAACAAACGGACCTCTCCCCCCAACCCTGACAAGACTAGGTTTTTTTACGCTTAACTCCACCTCCAGTCCCCTCCCCTTGACAAGGGGAGGGTTAGGGTGGGGTTCTTCTTGGACGATCGCCACCTCACGCACTCTTAACAGCTTAAGCGCCTGTATGGAGGCTGGTCCAACCTCTTTCTTAGTGACGTGGCTTTGCCGCGTCAAGAAGACCCGACCCTAACCCTCCCCTTGTCAAGGGGAGGGGACCGGAAACGTAAAAAACTTACTCTTGTAAGGGCTGGGTTAGGTTCTTTAGGCAGCCCGATCGCTAAAAAACTGCACCTGTCCTTGATAGGCGCGATACATATTGTCCGATCGCAGGACTTGTTGTCGGCCACCACAGGCAATTAATTCCCGATTTAATAGGATTAAATCATCAAAATGGGTAATCGATTCCCCGAGGTCGTGATTCACCACCACCACAATTTTTCCTGCTGCGGCGAGTTCGTGAAAAATCTCAAACAGGACCGTTTCGGTTTTTTGGTCGATGCCAACAAAGGGCTCATCGAAACAGAATATCTCAGCTTGTTGGGCCAGCGATCGCGCTAAAAACACACGCTGCTGTTGTCCCCCGGATAAATCCCCAATTTTGCGGTTGCGGTAGTCACTCATCCCGACTCGGGCGATCGCCTCGGAGGCAATCTGACGACTGACCGTACTATAGCGCCTAAACCAGCCGGTTTTCTTGGCCCGTCCCATCATCACCACATCCCAGACGGTAGCGGGATAGGTCCAGTCAATTTGCGATCGCTGGGGGACATAAGCGATGCGATCGCGTTGTTCCATCAGGGGTTTCCCCTCATAGAGGACCCTACCACTGAGGATGGGGGTTAATCCTAACATGGCTTTGATTAAAGTGCTTTTCCCCGCCCCATTAGGTCCAATAATCCCGGTGAGGCGTCCAGGGCGAATCACTGCATTAACATCAGTGAGGGCCTCGACCTGGCGATAATTGACCCCCAGATGACTGACGCAGATGGCTTGATCCGAGGAAGTTTGCGGGTGATTTTTCCAGGAACTGTCCCGGTTGAATCGGTTAGGGCTGTTCATAACGGTTTCTAAAATTTAGCTTTTAATTCCAGGATAGTGTAAATATGAACCCATTGTGAATCAAATATGAAACAAAAATGAAAATATCTATCCACAGGAGAGCGATCGCAGACTATCCGGGAAAACAATCTCTCTGGAAATTAGCCACGGGACTGATTTTAGGGTTTTGCCTGAGTAGCTGTACCAACCCTGAAGTGAATCGGGCGGGGGACAGTTCTGGGAATCAGCCCCAAGTGGTCTCCACCAGTACCATTATTGCGGACTTAACCGAGTCCATTGCCACCGAAGAGATCCAACTCACCAGTATTTTGACCCCGGGAGTCGATCCTCATATTTATGAACCCGTCCCAGCAGACTCTATTGCCTTGGAGAATGCGGATTTGATTCTTTATAACGGCTATAACCTAGAACCGGAACTGATTAAGTTGATGAATGCTGCCGGGGTGAATGCTCGAAAAGTGGCAGTGGGGGAAGTGGTCCCACCGTTGCAGATGGAGGATGAAGGCGCGAACACCCCGGATCCTCATGTGTGGGGGAATGTCATGAATGCGATCGCAATGGTTAACGCGATTCGGGATGCCTTAAGCGAACTCTCCCCAGAAAATGCCCCAGCAATCCAGGAAAATGCTGCCAACTATACCGCCACCTTGGAAGCACTCCATCAATGGATTCAGGCGCAAATTGCCACGATTCCCCCGGAAAACCGCCGCTTAGTCACCACTCATGATGCGTTCCAATACTATGCTCAAGGCTATGGGTTAGAGATTACCGGCACGTTAATCGGCATCAGTACGGAGGAACAACCCAGCGCCCAAACGGTGACGCAGTTGGTAGAGGAGATTAAACGAACAGAGGTTCCGGCGATTTTTGCAGAAACAACGATTAATTCACAACTGATCCGGACTGTAGCAGAGGAGGCCCAGGTCAAGTTGGCCCCGCAAGAACTCTATTCCGATTCCATTGGTGTGCCCGGTAGCGAGGCCGATTCTTATATTAAGATGATGGTCTCGAATACCCGGACTGTAGTCGAAGCATTGGGCGGAACTTATACCCCGTTTGGGGTGGCGCAGAATTAGAGGGTGGGTGTGGGGAATGGGTTCACGCCTGCGCCGGGGTAGAGAAAAACTGCCCGCTTTGAATTGGCAATTTTTCTTTACCCGTTCTTTACATTTTCTTGCTAAGTTGGCGCTATTAAACTGGGAGGGAGAATCCAGGAGGTGTGATAGGCGTTTTAGGCCACAAATTTTTGAGCTTTGGCATTCAACCTGAGATTGCCGTGACCATCAATGCTGAAATCTACTCCGGGAATTAAGCCTTTGTGAATTAAGCGTTGATAAAGGGTGGTCCGGAGATTGCTTTGGATTTGAGTCATGATGTCGGAGGGAATCAGATGGGCGATCGCCCAAACCATCGAGTCCCAGTCTAACCAGAGCAACCGTTCGATACTAACAATGATCACGCCGGATAACTCTTCTAGGGTCATTCTGGTACGCAGATCGGCGATCGTATCTTTCCCGATCGCGATATGTCGGGTCATGATCGCCTGAGTCATTTTGGTGGTTTCGCGTTCTAGTTCTAGGAGGTTCATCTGGGATTCCTTAGCTGATAGTAGGGAGTTGCACAGCAGATTTTTGACGCACCAGGGGCGATCGGGGCAGCCAATGCTTCCGCCTCTCCATCGCGCTTTTGTTCACTGTACCGGAATCTGGGTTAAATCTCTACCTTTTGGAGGATGTTGAATCTTAATTTATTTATACTGTTGGCTCCCATTTACAGCCTATCCGGGATGCCCCATCCTGGACCCTCGTCCATTTCGTTGCTCCAAGTCGTCCCCCTGAAAGTTCACTGCAACTGGGTTTATTCACTAAATTTTTGCCTGATTTGCCAACGGCTTTGGGCCGGAGCATCCGGTTTCTCGTCCTCTGGAACTCAGACGGTCCCGACGCCCTCAGAAACAATGATTAATTGAAAATATTTCTTTTGACTGATTTGCCTAAATGCCGAGTAAAGATACCCTATTAATAATGCGGTTATTGTTCAAAATAACAGAGCGATTTCAGGGAAACCCACCAAACAACAGAGGTCCCAAAAAACGGCACTTTTTCACCCAGTAATCGTCGCCCCTGAACTCGGCGAGGAATCGTTTTCCGGCCTAGACCCGAACCGCAGAAATTGCAGGCCCTCGGCTTAATGGCCACAATTTAGCAATAACGCTAAAGTGGTCAGGAGGGAGAATCTCCGCTAACAAATTCCGGTACAGAGCTTGATTCTCCCGCAAATAGCCAAGGGAAAGATTGGGGTAAGACAATGCATGACAAATTTGATTTTATATCTCCTCGCAGTCGTTACTATGGCAAATTTACGCCAGACCATCCAGAAAATATGGTGTTTAATGCCAACTTGCAGGAGTTTGCCCAGCGCGTGAGCGTGATTAGCTGTTTAGAAACCGGGGGGAAATTACCGCAAGAGGACGCTTACAAACAAATTAAGATACTTTGGAAACAGCTTAAGCGATCGAAAAAGCAATTAGGAATTGGCACTGAGTCCGATGAGGCTGAATAACATTTCCCATCCCAGAAAAGAGGCGACTGACCCGGCATTTTCCCAATGCAGGTTTCGGGCAGTCGCCTCCTTTTTCATCCCTTTTCAAAACTAACCATAATCATCTCAAAACTATTTGTTTATGACCATTGCAACTTTAGCTTCAGTCCCCTCCACCCTGCGGCGAACATTCAGCCGCAAAGACTCGATTCCGATGTGGCAAGATGTCCTATGGAAAATCGATAGCGGAGTAGTCCGGACGATCGCATGGACGGAAGAGGGGTCCACCATCGCCTCCGGATATTGGGGGCCAGGAGATGTGGTGGGTGAACCCCTCTGTTGCATTAACGGTTATCAAATAGAATGTTTAACCTCCGTAGAAGTTAGCATGATTCCAGGGCATCAGTGGCAACAAGTCTTAGATGCCATTCGCACCCACACCCAAAAAACCGAAGAACTACTGACGATTATTCACTGCAAGCAAGTCCAGGAACGCTTGCTCAAGTTTTTGATCTGGTTAAGCGATAAATTTGCGCGTCCCGTGGAAGAGGGACGGTTGCTAGAATTGCCCATGACTCATCAAGAAATTGCCGAGGCGATCGGCATCTCCCGGGTTACAGTGACTCGCCTCCTCCAACGCCTGGAAAGTGAAGGGGCGATCGCCCGTCCCCAGCGTCAGTCCATTCTTCTCTACGAATCCATCGGTTTACCCCTGGTTTAACTCATCATTGGTCATTGGTCGTTGGTCATTGGTCTTATGTCATTGGTCTTATGTCATTGGTCTTATGTCATTGGTCACTGGAGGATGGGGAGGATGGGGGAGATTGACCCATAACAAATGACAAATGACAAATGACAAATGACAAATGACAAATGACAAATGACAAATGACCCATCTCCCCCATCTCCCCCTCGGGACTCTTGACAATTTTCAAAAATCCGGTTGGGGATGTTAGATTTGCGAGTAGGGATGGGGAAACCTGAAACCAGTTGACCGGCACTCTCGGACTCAATCAAAATCCGTTAAAATTCTCTAAGCCTTGCACGGTTTGGAGAGGGTCCGCTTCTGAAGGGTTAGAACAACTCAACGGGATTGCTCCCGGGTGCCACTACCCCCAACTGCCGAAACGCCGTCTTTGCTCTGGTTACTCTTAAAACACCATGTACCAGGAAATTTTTACCCTGCACGAGTCAAATGAGAAAACAATGCGGAACCGACATTGGGGCGAACAGCTCTGGGTCCTCCTGCTCCTGATTGCCGCGATTCTCCTCTATCAGATGGATCTCGGCATTCTCCCGTTACGAGACTGGGATGAAGGGATTGTTGCCGGGGTTGCTCGGGATATTTACCAAGGGTCGTTAGATTGGCTCTATCCGACGAGTGCGGGAGAACCCTATTTTAATAAACCACCCCTCCTCCATTTGCTAATTGCCTGGGCTTATTTTTTCGGTGGGGTGAATGAATGGACGACGCGGTTACCTGGGGCGATGCTCTCGGCGTTATCGGTGCCCCTGTTGTATGGCATTGGGCGGGAAGTGTTTCGGCTGCGATCGCCTGCTATTTTCTCGGCTTTAGTTTATCTCACCCTCTTGCCAGTGGTCCGCCACGGACGTCTCGCGATGCTGGATGGGGGGGTGCAATGCTTTTTCTTATTAATGCTCTGGTGTCTGCTGCGATCGCGTCGGAATTTACGCTGGGGTCTCGGGGTCGGCATCGGGTTGGGTCTGATTTGCATGACTAAAGGCATGATGGGGGTCTTACTCGGCACCATCGCCTTCGCCTTTACTCTCTGGGATACCCCTCGCCTCCTCCGTTCTTGGTACCTGTGGATTGGTATCGCCCTGGGAATGACCCCGGTGACTCTCTGGTATCTGGCGCAATGGCAGCATTATGGAGATGCCTTTCTCTCCGCCCATTTTGGCATCCAATCTTTACAACGGGTTTGGCAACCTGTGGAGAACAATGCGGGCCCGCCCTGGTACTATGTCTTAGAATTGTTGAAATATTCCTGGCCTTGGTTCTTGTTTTTACCCCAAGGGTTAAAGTTAGCTTGGGAAAATCGCACCCTGAGTTGGGCCAAATTAGTCGGAGTTTGGACCAGTATCTATTTTGTAGCAA
This sequence comes from Oscillatoria sp., assembly GCA_011390515.1. Taxonomy (GTDB): domain Bacteria; phylum Cyanobacteriota; class Cyanobacteriia; order Cyanobacteriales; family Laspinemataceae; genus Laspinema. The sequence goes on along the minus strand of JAABSJ010000104.1, from coordinate 2,104 downwards.
TCACGGTGATGGGGACTAAGTTGCCTTGGTATGTCTTCCCCCTTTATCCGGCAATTGCCCTCGCCTGTGGGGCAAAATTGGCGCAAGTCTGGGCCGATCGCAAGACCACGGAACCCTTCACCCGTGACCCCCTGTATCCAGTGGCTTGGATTGGCATTCTCGGCACGATCGCCCTGGTATTGTGGGGCGGAAGCTTTTATTTCGGCGTCATAGAACCCACTCAGGGGACCTATTTGCCGGTGCTGTTAATTTCTGTGGCGTTAACCCTGAGTCTGGCGGCGTTACTGATTTATCACCAAGACCGACAATTTATTCTAATTTTGTTCTGGGGAATGTTTGTGTCCCTGTGTTTATTCGTGACTTCTCCCCATTGGATTTGGGAGTTGAATGAAGCTTATCCGGTGAAACCTGTGGCGGAGGCGATCGCCCAACAGACTCCCCCCAATCAACGAATTTACACCTCGTTCCCCTATCATCGGCCTTCGTTAAATTTTTATAGCGATCGCCAAGTCATTCCCGCTACCCCAGACGAACTCCAACAGTATTGGCAGGAACAGGAACAGCCCTATTTCCTAGTGGATCGCTCCACCCTAGAGGCGCTCAACCTCGGTCCGAGTCAAATTCAGAATGCTAATGAAGGTTGGCTATTAGTCTCCCGCCAGTCACCCTAAGCCAACTCATGAGAAAAGAGTCGCCCCAAACTCTCAAACTTGGGGCGATCGCTGCGGTGGTAAAGCCGGGGAGTTGTTCTGGACCCATCCCCAGAACAGGACTCCTACCAAATCCGGTTTTAAAAAGTCCCCTGTCTGTCTGACGCTGCGTAGGCAGGCTTCGTCCGTATAGCCCCACCCTTGAGGGTGCGGGTTTTTCCAGACGATCTGTGAGTACCGGATTTAGTATCATTCCCCAGACTCGGGCAATGAGTCCCTGACCTCCCCACTTTCTTCCGTAAACTGCCCCGGCAATTGGAACTCGCCATTCCAATTTTCTAAGGTGGCAAAAGTTAGACTTGCTACCACTAGGCCCGCCAACACCGCCCACATCGAAGGGCGCTTTTTAATTCCCACATCCCTGAGAATACGAGCCACTGGGCTGCTCTGACGTCGCAACAGCCGCGCCACGGACAATTGTTTAAAGGTGAAGGGGTCTCTAACGTAATGACCGCTCCAACTAATCACTAATCGAGCTTGACAATGCGGGCAGGTATAGAGTCCGCCTAAAATCTCCCCTGGATTTCTGTGTCCAGAGCGATTGCATACGGGGCATAAGACTGAGTGACTCTCGAAGATATGCGCGTTCATTCGACTTTCCCGTTTTCCCAAAACCGTAATGGATCAATTGTGGTCAACACAACACCAGTGGCGTCGCTTTGGTTGTCAAGGCAAGCTCAGGGCTTGCCTGACGTTATCCCGCTCTTTTGCTACTCCCTTCACCGCTTCGGATGGGCTAGAAGAGGAATGGAGTGGGATAGCTTTGGTTCTTTAATTCTTAGTCTACTGTGCTTTTCTTTATCGCGTAAATCTGCTGTCATATATCTCAATACATCAGCAGGCGATCGCTGCCCTATATTCAGGGAAATTTAGCCTTAACCATCAGGGATCAACCCGATGTCCGTCCAGTGATTACAAAACTTTACAATCAATCCGGTTTTACCTAACTTCATAAAGTTAACGTAGCCTCCATCGGGGTGGCGATCGCCTCTCTAACAGCATTCCCTTATTCCATAACCTGCTATCACGTCCGGCATTCACCCCCACAACTCCCGACTCACCCCCGGTTATTTCAACGGAAATTCCCATCCCTGCAACAACTCCACCCCCACCGGAGAGGTCAAATTGTAATGGAGGGGTGTCAGGGTAATGTAATTTTTGCGAATGGCATCCACATCCGTGGGTAACGGCACCCCCAATTTCGGGTCCAGAGCCTGTTCCACCTCTTCTAACACTTCCCCGGCTAACCAATAATAAGTTTTCCCCCGAGGGTCAACCCGCTTTTCAAAAATATCCACATAGCGGCGAATCCCTTGGCGAGTCAGGGCCACCCCTGCAAATTCCTTCGCAGGGACCGCAGGAATATTCACATTCAGCAACATCGACGCCGGTAA
>JAABSJ010000103.1 GCA_011390515.1 Oscillatoria sp. | reverse complement strand
AGAAAGAGGGTGGTGGAACCGCCTCCATCTAGGTTTAGGGCGTTGATAGAGCCTAATTGTTGCATGATTTGGGCCATTTCGGTGAGGGTGGGTCCGGGTCCGTTGGTGCGGTGGTGGACGATCGCAATTACTAAGCGGCCATCCTCGGTTTGACCGATCGCACTTCGCGAGGCTTTTCCTTCAATAAAGTTTTGATTGAATTGTTCCGCCTCCGGATCTAACACAATCCAATTATTGTTGACTAACACCGGGCCCGCCCCTAAAACGTGAGGAAAAACGTCAAAATAGGAGGGGACGGTCACCCGATTAATCAGGACCGAGGTGCCGATGGGGAGTTTGGGTAAGGCGGAGGCGAAGGACCTTAAGGTGAGCAAAAACCCGGTTTCTGGGATGGCAAAGGTACTTTCTCCGGCTTTTTCCCCTTGGAGGTGTTGGGTGATTCTGCCCCCCTCAACGACGACGATGTTTTCGTTATCAATTAAGGTAGTATAGCTTTCTCCCCACTCTGGTGTATAGCGAGAAATTCCGGCTTTGACATAGCCACTATTTAAAAATAAAACAGGTAAGGCTTCTCCCGCGCCCGTGGTGAGAGTTTCCTCTAAGCTGAGACGTCCGATAATCGCACTTCCGGAATCATTCCAGGCGATCGCCCCTCGGTTGAGGATGGGACTGGATAACCAGCGTCCATTTTCGCGGATTGCACCCAAGGGGAGTTGATTGTTGCGATTGAAAAATCCGGCGTTAATTGCAGCATTGGCACCGAGGCGACTGGCAATTTGACTGAGGGGTCCCAATCCAGGTAAACCGGGATTGGCGGTAATCGGTTTGAGTACCGTGTTGGAGGCGTTGCGATGGTTGAGTTCTAACCAGACGACGGGAAAGCGACTATCGGCGACTTCGAGGAGTTGCTGTCGCCACCGGACGCCGGATGCCCAGAGGATGTTACGCTCAGTGACAACATCCGGTTGAATGTCGATGATCAAGCGGTTGGGATTGCGATCGGTCCAGACTCGGGGTCGCCACATTTGGGGAATCTGCAATCGCAAGGTGGTGCGATCGCCGCTTGTATCCATTAATCCGACAAATCCAGTCTGTCCCAAGGTTAAAGCAATGGTTCTTTCCCCTGGGGAATCAGTGGCGGGAGTGAGATTTTCCTTGGCGATCGCCCTAGCATTGAGGAGTTCTGGCGTGAGAGTAGCATCTAGAGTAATCACAAATTCTTGTAGCGGCAAGGCAGGAGGGCGACTGTCTTGCACGCCATCGGGATCTGGGTCTTCTTCTTCAGTCCGTTCAAGCGGCGTTGAAGAGACAGTAAATAAAGGAGTGCCATTGAGGTCCAAAACGATGCGATCGCCCCAGGATTGTTCTTGTTGTTCAATTCCCGCCACCGTTGCCTCCGGTGAGGTCACCTCCAACCGTTGTCCCGACTCTCGCAACTGCCACCCCTTATGCTCTGCTAGAGGGGTAATATCCAGATATCGTCTGCCTTGACGCCAAACCACGGGGAGATTCAACGGTTGCGATTCCGGGTCTGAAAACCAACGCACGGGCTGAATTCGGGCATCATCGGTATTTAAAAACTCTACCCCCATCTGCTGCATCAGGTCCGTCTCGGTAAACCCGTAGCGCATTTGGGTGGGATTCCCATCCGGGGACCAGGCAATCCAATCCAGCGATCGCCCCTGTCCATTCCAACTCAGTTCCGTCCCCTGGCGAATCACGTCGTTGCGATCGCCCTGTGCGACTGGAGAGAACCCTTTCTCTATGTCAGAAACCGTTGACATCACCTCGGGACCGGAGGCAGAAACCATCGGAGTAGCATTCCCAACTGGGGACCCCATCAGAGACAGGGCCAGGGCATAGAGTACAGAAACAGCAAACCTCGGACCCATTTTCCGAGGTTTGCCGGGGATGGAAAATTGGGAGTCAGGACGTTGAATTAGGCGATCGCCTTCTACCCCTTGAAGGAGTAAGGACAGCAGCATGATTTCAGGGTGTTTGCGAACCACAGTTATCCTCGACAAGTAGATCCATCGGATAGGAATTGACTCAATCCCAAATTATAGCCCGCTCGTTTCTTAGGGAACTCCAAAAAATAAAATCTTCTAGGAGAGATCCCCCCAACCCCCCTTAAGAAGGGGGGCTTGAATAATTCTGCAAAACTTCTAATGCCCCACTTTATTTATGGAAATCCCTTAGAGATGGAACGGTTAAAAACCGGATTTCTTGACAAACGGGTTACGGGGTTGGCAACCCATTTGCTACAGAAACCCGGTTTTGGGTCCAGGTGAGCTCATCCGGTCCCGATTCCCCAGACCCCTTCAAAACGCCGCCTGTAAAGAAAAGAAGCAGGCTGTTTCTACGTCATTGGATCACGCTGAACCCCGTAACAACCGGATTTATCTCGTTTGCGATCGCACCTGGGGCGCTGCTGCGGCCCCATAGTTCACCCGACAGCCGATATTAAACACACTCGAACCACATTCCAACGGCACCACCTGCCCTTGTAACATGGCACTGCAACTGACATATCCATCATTATTGGTATCCTTAATCATGCATTCAATCGGCGTCGCATTGGCACTCTTGGCCCAGGACTGCATTCCCATCCCCGCCACCGCATGATTCCAGAAGAACAGGAGTAAAAACAATCCCAGAACCGCCAGTCCGATCACGGCTCCAATCAGCCCAAATTTGAACCGCCAATCCCCTAACAGTCTTTGAAACACATTGGACTCAACGGGTTGCACCTCGGTGGGGTTCGTATTATTTTCTATCTGTGGTTCTTGCATAGTTGTTTCCGACAGGTTTTGCTCAATTGTCTCAATTTTATCGTGGGTTCTCAGGAAAAACCCCCCTCCCGTCTTGGTGAGTTCTCTAAAAGAAGGAAGATAACGACTGAAGTCGTTACTACGAACGGGGAAGAGAACGACTGAAGTCGTTACTACGAACACCGGATAACGACTGAAGTCGTTACTACGAACACCGGATAACGACTGAAGTCGTTACTACGAACGGGGAAGAGAACGACTGAAGTCGTTACTACGAACGGGGAAGAGAACGACTGAAGTCGTTACTACAAACACCGGATAACGACTGAAGTCGTTACTACGAACACCGGATAACGACTGAAGTCGTTACTACGAACACCGGATAACGACTGAAGTCGTTACTACAAACTAAGATCAACCATCTCCCCATGTTCGTAGTGACGACTTCAGTCGTCTCCCCTCCCCAACCACCGAAACGCCCGTCGCAATTCTGCCATACCATTCCTGTCATACCAGCGACCATGAGCTAGAATAATTTTATCCGGTTCCCAGGCCAACATCTGCTTAAACCCCTGACGCGCTAAATCCTTCCGTCCCAAAAATGTCAGTCGCAAGTCAAAGGGGGTTTTGCCATCTGGGTCAGCAATTCCCCCCAACCGGACCAACAGTTTATATGAATCCGGTACTTTGTGTAACTCAAAATTTTCAATTAAATCCGTCAGAATTAAAGTGCGACTCTGGCGGTGGAAAAAGACGACTTCATCCATAAAGCGACTCCCCCGAAAAATCACCTGATCCAGGTCATCCTTCCACTCAGGCGGTGCTTCATCGGTCAAATCTGCATCAAAGCTCACTTCTATTTGCTGCTGTGCCGATCGCTCTCGCACCCCTGCCGAAGCCCAGGCTGTGGCTTCTGGATACAGATTGGCCCAACTTCCAATGTGAGCATAATGAATTTTATTCGGAGAAATCAGATAACGTACCGGCCCGATCGCATCGATTTCAGCCTGTAGACTCTCCGTCATGGCGATCGGGGAATGACACCATAAATCCCCATTCCGCAGACGCACCAGAGTCATCCGCGTGGGGAAGGGAATAGAGGTGCCATACATCGCCATTTTAACAATGGGTCCATCGGCAATCCAGATATTCTCATCCACAGGTTTTAGGGTGCCAATCGGTTCATAGAGGGCAAAATCTGTCTGATTCATCTTCTAAAATAGGCGTCACTCCTGTTGGTTTGAAAAGCCCGCTTAAAATTAGGCGGCCCAGGCGGGGGAAAGGGGATTTATTGGAGTTGAATTTCGGCCCCAATCACCCGCGTGTCATCTAACTGGTTACCAACAACTCTTAAAGTTGGGGCTTTGGCGGTGTTATGAATGTCATAGCGATGATTGTTTGTAAAGGTATTCTTTCCGGAAACGGTTTCTGTTCCTAAATCGGGCTGAGATTCCCCGATCGCCACTAATCCATCCCGGCTATTATTGGAAATCACATTCTCTCGCAAAATCGGGCGGGAAGAATGAGAAATCACCAACCCATCAATATTATTCTGAATCTGGTTATTCACCACTAAGGGGGTTGAATTTCCGCCGATCGCCAAACCAAATCCGGTATTTTCGATTAAGTTATCTCGAATTTCTCCTGCTGCTTCATGGGTGAGTGAAATTCCATTACCGCTATTTTCAAATATGCGGTTATTCTCAATCGTCGGCGTTCCGGTTCCGGTGACAAATATTCCTTCGCGGCCACTTTTTGTCGTGGTACTATTGCGAATTCTCGGATTAGTGGATTCGACCCAAATTCCCGTTCCGGATTGATCCGGATTGGTAACGGTGACTCCAGCGATTTCCGTGCGATCGCCCGGGAGAAGGGTAACCTTTTGTTTCCCCCAGGTGGGACTGAGGTAATCGCCGCCTCCGATAATCGCCACCCCTTGTCCCTGCTGTCTTTCGTTGCCTCGGAGGGTCACCCCCGGTTTAATTTTCAAGGGGAAGGTTTCTCCGGTTTCTGCGCTATATTCCCCAGGCGCTAATTGGATCACTGTCCCGGGAGAGGATTGGGTTAAAGCATAGGAGATCGTCCGAAAGGGTTGGGTTTCTCTTTCTCCTGCGGAAGGGGTATCGGTTCCCTGGGTGGAGTCTACATAAAGAATTTGCTTAAATGCCGGAGTGCGTTTGGGAAGCTGGGGAGATTGTCTGCCAACGGAGGGATTTTCTGTCACGGGTCCTTCGTTGGGGTTGACGATGAAAATACAGCCACCTAGAGAGAATGCGAACAAGGCGAGGATGACAGGTTTGACTCGATTTAACATTTTTCTTTACTTTTCCTTAAACGATTAATCAAAGGGTTTGATTTCCCCCATAAGCAGGGGTTATAATTCCGACTATTTTAGGGCATGAAAAGTTGCTTTCAGTGGCACTTAATGGAGGGTTAGCGCGTCTGGAAAATGGGAAGGGCAAGACGAGGGACCCCGAGCTGAATCCCTGATGGCACAATCATAGCATCAAAAAAGTGCCTCAGATTTTAGCAGTGATGGCGATCGCAAAATCCTGTGTTGCAAATCACAGAACATTTCTGACGGCGATCGCAGGGGTTTAGAGAGATAGATCCGGATCTTTTGTGTCTTCGATCGCCAGTTAAATTAGATCTCGATCGCCCCCCATTCTTTAAAAAAGCTTCATAATAAAAGTAGAGAATTTAAGGAATAAAATGCTATGAATCCCTCCATTAAACTTCTTCCTCATGCGATTTCCGAACTGATGGCCCAGGTAAGTGCCACTCGGAAAATTACCCTAGCTGATCGATATGGATTGATGGCGGCTATTTTAGAAGACTCTCTGGAGGAGGAAGATAGGTTTTCAATTGATAGACTCCTGCGATCTTTACGGCGAGGGCGACTACAAATTGTTGATGAGATTTCTTCTTTGCTCTTTAGTGCGTGAGGGTAGGCGATCGCGATCCAGCATTCTTGCCCTTTCCCAGAGCTTATGGCATCTACCCTATCAAGTTTTAGGCTAAAACCTTAACCCAGGCCCTTATTCCACTGCTGGTTCTAACAGTTGGATTATCCCCAGGTTGGCATCAATTTCCACCTCAACTCCCACAGGAACGGTAAATTTATCTCTAATATGGCCAATGGCTGACCCATACCAGGCTGGAATTCCCAGGGGACGGATGCAATCGGATAACACCTGGGGTAAGGTTAATGAAGGTTCATCGCCTTCCCCCGCTTCACATCGAGTACATTCGGCAAAAATAAATCCGGAAATTTTATCGAGAATTCCTGCTAATTTTAAGTGGGTTAACATTCGGTCAACCCGATAAATATCTTCCCCTATTTCTTCTACAAATAAAATTTTATTCTCCCAATCCGGCAAATAAGCAGACCCGACCATTGTGCTTAAAACCGATAAATTTCCTCCCACTAATTGACCTCGTGCTTTACCTCCGGTGATGGTTTGGGGGCGAGTCAGGAGAGGATTTTGCATCCGCACAGGTTCGGCATCCAGTAACAGACGTTTAACGTAATTGACGGAAAATGGATTCCAAACTGAGGTAGCAACGGGACCATGAAAGGTAATAATGCCACTGCGGGCATAAATCGCGAGTAATAATGAGGTAATATCGCTATAGCCCATAATAATTTTGGGGTTTGAGCGAATCAGGTCATAGTTTAAGAAGGGCAAAATGCGATTAGATCCCCACCCACCGCGCATGGTTAAAAGGGCTTGAACCGAGCGATCTGCAAACATGGCATTCACATCCGCAGCGCGATCGGCATCTTGACCCGCAAGATAGCCATATTCATCGAGTAAATGGGTTCCTAACTTGACATTTAAACCCAAAGCCGCTAATTCTTTGCGAGCATAATCGATATCTTCTTGTTCAATGGGACTAGAAGGGTTAATCAAACCCACTGTATCCCCGACTTTTAGGCGAGGGGGTTTCAGGATAGAGGGAGGGTTAGCTGTAGCAATTGTTGAGCCTGGGATCACAGAGGCGATCGCGCTCAATCCGCAGAGTGAGAGAAAATGACGGCGATTCCAAAACACTTAAAAATCCGCTCAGTTTTATAAAGGGAAAACAAATCCTGTTTATTATAAAGGATTGCGATCGCCTTCAGGGGTCTGGGTCCTTTAATCCGCGTTCCCCATCGTGATTCGAGGTTTTTTCCTGCCGTGGGACTTACAAAATCACGAGGAGAAACGGCCTACTTTACCCCTTGGACCCCTAGCGGATCGGGGCTAAACCCGGCTATTTCAGCACCCTCAGCAGCAGCGACTGGGTGAAAATTGCACTTTACTCTTGTCAATCATCCAGTTTCCGATTATCCTATTTTAGCCTTTAGCAATTTAAGGTAGAATAACAAGGAGGTCTCTGGGTGAATAAGTCAGTTTTTACGGAAAAATATACGCGGTTTCGGCGACTGCTAATCGAGATTCGCCAATCGAGTAAGTTAACCCAGGTGCAAGTCGCTCAAAGACTGCATAAACCCCAGTCTTTCGTCTCGAAGTACGAACGGGGGGAACGCCGTTTAGATGTGGTGGAGTTTCTGGAAGTGGCTAAAGCACTTGAGGTAAATCCCTCAGAGTTGCTGACTCAACTTGATCGCCCAACTGTAGAGCAAGGTTCCACAAACCTCGGTGAATTTTGAAAGCGGCGATCGGGCAGTCACCTGAGTTCAAATGAGTCACTGGTTCACTCTCTAGTCAAGTCTTCAGGGATTTGAACATCAGGAACTTTTTAAGCCCAGCAATTTGGGAATGAGGCGGGGTGAAGCACAGAGGCAGCCCCAATTCCACCGGATTTTATAGAACCGAACTAAAGGGCGATCGCGCTTAACCTCTGCTCAATCCTCACTCATTTTGTAAAAGACAGAGGCGATTTTATGTTAACACCGATTAAAAAATTGTTTCTTCATTATGGATTAAACAAATCTTACATTCTTTTATTTTTAATCCTATTTTTAAGCATCTTTTCTTCTTACTCTTGTATTAATGGATTTTGGATAGACCGGGAAATCTGTGGTGTCTGGCTAGAGGAATTATCCATTAATTTAATTGCCGAAGTCACGGGAATATTACTGGTGTTATTTTCAGTTAACAAAACCGTTAGAGAAAGTCGAGAGAAAGAAAAAAACAAATTTAAAGAAATCGCCTTTAGGCAATTAAAATTTACCATTAGAAAACAAATCTATTTATTTTTTGAAATCCTCAAGGCTTCCACCCCGCAAAAACCGGACAAAACCTATAAACAATTAGATGATTTATTTGATGAGACTTATTTTCGGGAAGTTCAGAACTTAGACCTGTTAACAATGGCTCCCGTTTTAACCCCTGCCGGAGAACCGATGGACTGGCTAGATTACCTCGTCTATGAAAGTCTGAACCTCCGCACCGCCCTAGGTCGAGTGGTCGATCGCTATGCCTTTTACTTGGAATCCGAGGTGGTGGATTTAATGGAAGAAATGACCGATGCCAGCTTTATTCGCTTCCTCACCTCCCTCTGGGAAGCCAAACGCTTAAACGGATTAACCTCCAAGGGAGATTTACTGTTTGCCTGCGATGATATGTTCCGCGAGTATGCCGATTCCTTGGTCAAGTTAGTTAAATTTTACAATGAAAACGTCCCAGGCGATCGGCAAATTATCATCGATGAGCAGCAATGGCAAGAATGGTGGAACCATAAAGGCAGACCCCAGTTAGGAGACAGCCGCATCAAAATCGAGATTCAGTAGTTGATTGGCGATCGCCTATTAACTCCCCCATCTAAAAACCTGGGGGGTATCAGTTTTAACCGTAGTCACAACAAAACGGGGTATTGATCCTCGCCGTTTCAAATGTAGGACCCCCACCTCTCCACTCCTGGGTAACTACAGGACTTACGCAATCTTTAATATTAAACCCTAAATGTAGAGGCGATTCGCGAATCGCCTCTACATTTAGGGTAAATTGTCAAAATCTCCGTAAGTTCTGAACTGATTAGGGCCAGATATCCGATTTTTGCTCCTAATTAGGGAAGTTTGACCTGGCGCTGGAGTGGCGATCGCACCGAATGCAGTCAAATTCATCCCGTTGACTCCAGTCACTGTCTGACTTAACGGTTAAAATCGGCGGCGAGTTTTTCATCGGGTTAAAATTGATACAACTTCACTTTTTTTATGCAACTATAACTCATAGATGTCGTAGCGTTCAGGTTAGTGATATGGCCGGGGTCCTCAAGCTCGATATCCGAGAAAGTATTGAAGAACTTAAAAGCCTTCTGGCTAAACAAACCACAGCGAGAGGTCGGGAAAGAGTTCAGGCTTTATATTTATTAAAAATCGGCCAAATTAAAACCCTCAAAGAGCTTTCTATTTTATTAGGACGAGATACTGCCACGATTTATCGGTGGTTCCAAAAATACAAAAGCCACGGCTTACAAGGAATGCTGTCCATTAAAAAAGGCCAAGGCCGAAAACCGGCAATTCCTCCGAATACCATTGAACGATTAAGACAAAAACTCCAAGGGCCTGAACGATTTGATAGTTATGGGGAAGTCAAGCGATGGCTGAAGGAAGAATGTGGGGTGGAAGCTTCCTATAAAGTCGTCCATGAAACCGTTCGTTACAAACTCAAATTTAAACTCAAACCCCAGCGCAAAAAACGGGTCAAGGCATCGTCAAATTAAAGCCAATCATGGTCTGCTTATCCTTTGCCAGTCAGGGGGCAAATGTTGAGAATCCATCAGAAATGTAGAGGCGATTCGCGAATCGCCTCTACATTTCTGCTTTAAAAATTGCGTCAGTCCTGAAGGTGTTACTCTTCGGAATTCATACCCGCCATAAATCCTCGTCGGGCGTGCGATCGCATATTATCTTCGCGCAGTTCCATCAAACAGACTAACTCATCCCCCTTGCCATAGTCTGGATTGCGCTCTAAAAAGTAGCGAACATCGGGTTTATCTTCATATCCCTCTTTAATATCCGCCCAACTTCCTCGCAGATGTCCTCGGGAAACAGGAAAGCGAATCAGTCCTGTTTTACGGTCATAATCAGGACCAAATTTTTTCTCAGCTAAATAGTCCATCAGCCGTTGCATTTCGGGCGGGGTCGGATAGCGATAGGTGGGATAAAACTGATGAGCAAATAGGGGTAAATATCGATAAGTTCGGTAGCCTTTAACAATCAGAAACCAATATAAAGGCTCTGTAGGAGCTTGAGCTTTAATTTGACCGGCTAATTGACACCAAGCTAAAGGGAGGGTTTGTTCTCCCCAATAGTCCCGATGCACGATGGTATCCCCTGAGAAAACCGCTCGTTTGGCTTGGGTTTCAAACTCAAAGTCCCAGATAGCCACCGTAGAAAATCCCTGCAATTTTTTGTCTGCATCCCATAAGGCAATTACATAATTTTTATGATTCAAATCATCATTGAAAATCTCAAGACTGGTGCTTTCATAATAAAGTTCATATAACTCATACATGGTTTGGCGTAGTTTTGCATCAATGTGATGTTGCCGGATAATTTCTGCGACGAGCTTGCTCATAAGGGATTGATTGAATGAAGGATAGGAAAATAAATTGGAAAAGCTTGGCAACCGTAGCTCGAAAAATTTAGAGTGACCTTTGATTTGGAAAGAGGTTTAATCTGATTCAGAATGCACTTTATCAGTTTATCAAAAACCCTGGGATATGCTGGAGGAGTGCGGGGGAGCCAAAAACCGGGGTGCGATCGCCCCCTTGCTTGCCATTGCTAGGGGACTCCCGGGAAAGGGCTTCCCTACACCAGACTCCACAGAGGGAAATCCCCGGGGAAGTATTCGGCAAAATGGGGACTCCCCTCGCTCTGATTTAGGGCTACAATTTGAAAACAGCACTGAGGCCATTAGGGTTTGCCAGAGTAGACATTCGGAATCCGGATGTGTTCTTCAAGGTGGGAACCACAAGAAACTGGATGTAAGCCGTTTGAAGGGAAGGGAAAAATCGGGCAACCCATACCCTGAGAGAACTTGATAGAATCGTTAAGAGTTCCAGATATTAAAAAAGGGTTCAAATTGGATCAAAATGGGCAAATCAGGGTGAGACTGAAGAAGTTGAAAATTCAGAACATGAAACGTCAATGAAACGGGTCGCACTACTAATCGGAATGAGTCAACATGAAGCGGGAGAGGACGAAGACCCTGGTCTACCGCCCCTGCCTACAGCGAAACAGGATGTATCCGCGATCGCCCAAGTCTTGCAGCATCCCGAACAGGGCGGATTTGCCCCGGGTGATATCCAACAACTCATCGATCCCGACTTGCAAAGTATCCGGTCCGGGATTGAGGTCCTGTTGCGCGATCGCCAACCCGAAGACTTGGTATTGCTGTATTTTTCCGGTCATGCGATCGCCGACTCCACGGGATCGCTGTATTTTGCCACAAAGAACACGACTAGGCAAGACCTCACCTCCACTGCGATCGCCGCAGACTTCTTGCAAGCACTCTTGTACACCAGCGTCGCCCAGCAACAAATTATCATCCTAGACTGCTATTTCAGTGGGAGGAAGGGTTTGGTCGATGTCAAACAGCAATTGGGAGGCTATGGAAAAGCCATTCTCACCGCCTCCACCACTTTTCAATCCCTAAACCGTTGGGGCGATCGCATCGCTCATCCCAATCCCGCCATCAACTGTCTCGACTATTCCGCCAAACAACATCACTTGGGACTCTCCACCTACACCGCCTACTTCATCGAAGGCATCGAAACCGGGGCCGGGGATCTCAATCGCGATGGCACAATCTCTCTGGAAGAATTGCACCACTACGCCAGTCAAAAGGTACAAATCATTGCTCCCTCCTTGCAACCGGCGATCTATGCACTCCCCGAAATCGGTGCAGTCGCCCTGGCTAAAGCCCCCCCAGATCACCCTCACCTAACCTACCAATTAGCCGTTGAAAATTTTCTCGGACGCAGTGGCGGCACTCTTTCCTTACTCAGCCTCCGCAGTCTAGAAATTCGCCGGGAAAGCCTGGGGATTTCTGCCACAGATGCCTTGATTATTCAAGAAAATGCCCTAAAACCCTATCGACAGTACCAAACTAAATTACAACTCTATAAAACCGTCGTGAGATCCGTGATGCAGCTTCAGGACCTGCCCCTGAGTCCCGAAATCGAAGCAGATTTGCTACATTTACGCCGGGATATCCTAGGTCTGGGGGAACTCGATGTCCGGGTCATTGAAGAACCTCTGTATCCCTCGGACTTGGAGAAAAGTTTTCCCACCTTGATGGTCGCCTGGGCGAGTATAACTGTAGTTTTGGTCTTAGGCAGTTATTCTATATATAAGTACCTGACAGACCCGGCTCCTTCCCCGGCCATCTCCACCTGGCTGGAAGCCATCCCGATCCCCTCCTTTTCCCTGGCGACTCCTGACCCCAGTCCCGAACCGGAACCGGAACCGGCAACTCAACCTCGACGACCCCAGAACAAAACATTCAGGCCCTTACCCCCCCGTCCCCAGGCGATCCCGTTTCAGATGCCGACCGAGGACCCCCTGGTGCTCACGGGTCATGTCGGCCCGGTTCAGGGACTGGCGATCGACCCCGAAGGCACTCTGCTGATTAGTGGGAGTTGGGACAATACTCTGAATATTTGGGATTTAGAAACCGGGGAAGTCCGAGAAACCCTCAGATCCGATCGCCCCAGTGTGATTCGAGATGTGGCCCTTGATCCCTATACTCAACGCTTTGCCACTGCCAGGGATGATGGAACCATCGAGATTTGGCAACTCGATCGCCAAGGTTCGGATCTGACGTTGGAGTTAGAACAGCGCATTGAGGGTCATTTTGGGCCGGTTTACGCGATCGCCATCAGTCCCGACGGACTCACCCTGGTGAGTGGGTCTCAAGACACTACGATTAAAATTTGGGCCATAGAAACCGGGGATCTCCTCCATACTCTGACGGATCATCGAGGACCCGTGCGATCGCTTGCCTTGACTCCCGATGGACAAACCCTGATTAGTGGTGCCGCAGATGCCACGATTAAAATTTGGGACCTGGAAACCGGCGAGTTGCAAAATACGCTCACGGATCATACTCGGTTGGTCCGAGGACTGGCGATCGCCCCCGATGGCAAAACCCTCGCCTCGGCCAGTTGGGACCGCACCCTAAAAATTTGGGATCTCACAACTGGGGAATTACAAAATACGCTCATGGGTCATACGGATTTAGTTGTTTCTGTGGCAATTAGTCCCGACGGTTCCACCCTCGTCAGTGGCAGCGATGATGACACGATTAAACTCTGGGATTTGTCCAACGGCGAGGAACTTGCCACCCTGACCAATCACATGAGTGATGTTTTTTCCCTCGTCTTTAGTCTCGATGGCAAAACCCTGGTTTCTGCCAGTTGGGATCAAACCATCCTAGTCTGGCGATCGCCTTAGTTCAGGATGAAGGAAGGGGGAGATTTCCAGAGAAAGCCGAGTCTCCCCTCTCCTCCCTTCATCCTCAGCAACTTGCTTCCTATTTGATTTGTAGGAATCATGGATTTTGATACGGTATAGCGCTTCTCATCTCCATAAGGTAAAGACCCTCACCCCAAACCCCTCTCCCAGAACGGGAGAGGGGCTTTGAAAAGTACCTCATCAGTCCGGGAACCGCTATAGATGTTGGCTAAAGGTTCCGAGGCCGCTGGGAACCTTTGGCCGTTTCCAGTCAAAAATCACTTAGATTGAGAAGAATTTAAGCTGTTCAGCATCTAAATTGGGAAGACATTTCACCCACCATCCTTGGAGTGCGAGCATCTTGCTCGCTAGGACCCTCCAGTTTAAATGCCGAACAGCTTACTCTTCTGTATTTTCTCAATTTGAATATGATTAGCCGCTAGAATTTGCTGAAATTCCGGGAAGTTTTCATCGGTAAAAATTCTTTTGGGAAGGGTGTAGTAACCTTTCACTCGATGAATAATTAAAAAAATATTTTTTGATTCAGTTACCTTTTCTATTGAACTCCATTCAATTTTGCTTTTTCTCACCGCGTTTTTGTAACTAAACCCTGACTCTTCTATCTGAATCAAAACAGGATCTTTTAAAAAAGTCGCGACTTTATCCATAACAGAAATCATTGCTTTGCGTCCCAAAATGGGATAGGACAATAAAGCAAATCCGCTACCAATCAATAATCCTTTCAAAACGATTCTACCAATAGCTGATCCTACACTATTGACTATGGCAAGACCTAATAAAAATATAAATAAAAAAATAACAATACTCATAAAGATGAGGATTTTCAGAAAACGTAAATATGGCTTTGAATTATGGCGAACTATCAGACCTTCTTCAAGCTCTTGACCTTTTAATGTAAACTTTAGAGAAATTGCCATAATTTTCCTCGATTAATGGATATAAAATTAAAAAATTAAAGATGGATGAAGCCGTGCTAAACTGATAGCTGGATGAACCCTAAACCTTCATGGGGCATCCTCAAGCCAGTTGGGATATTTTTCTAGTTTAGGTTATATTAAGCCAAAAAAGAGTTGACCGGGTACTTTTTCATAATTTATTAATCTTTTGTGATTGGTCATTGGTCATTGGTCATTGGTCTTATGTCATTGGTCATTGGTCATTGGTTATGGGTCGGTGAGTATTCAACAATCCAAATGACAGATGACAAATGACAGATGACAAATAACCAATGACATGGGGGGATAACGGAGACACGCCATAGATTAAAATCAACTAAACAGCAGTTAATCACAACATCAGGAGACATTGACCTTGGCTACACTTGGGGTTAATATTGACCACATTGCCACGATTCGACAGGCACGGGGGACTGTAGAACCGGATCCCGTTGCGGCAGCGACCTTAGTCGAACTCGCCGGTGCCGATGGGATTACCGTGCATTTGCGTGAAGACCGCAGACATATTCAAGACCGGGACGTGCGTTTGCTCAGGGAAACCGTCCGGACCCATTTAAACTTAGAAATGGCGGCGACGGACGAAATGGTAAAAATCGCCCTGGATATTAAACCCGATTATGTGACCTTGGTTCCGGAACGACGAGAAGAACTGACCACAGAAGGCGGATTGGATGTTGCCGGACAACGCGATCGCATGGAGGGAGTGGTGGATACCTTACAATCTGCGGGAATTCCCGTCAGTTTATTCATTGATGCCGATCGCGCTCAAATTGAAGCCTCGGTTGAGGTCAAAGCGCAATTTATCGAACTGCATACCGGACAATATGCAGAAGCCAAAACCGAAGCCGATCGCGATCGAGAATTAGCTATTTTAGCCGAAGGCTGTAATCAGGCCATCTCTTCCGGGTTGCGCGTTAATGCCGGACATGGACTCACCTATTGGAACGTCTATCCCATCGCCAACCTGTTAGGAATGGAAGAATTGAATATCGGCCATACCATTATCGCTCGCGCTGTTCTAGTCGGACTAGATCGGGCGGTTCGAGAAATGAAACAAGCGATGCAAGGCCATTGATAAACTCTCCTGCAAAAAATAGTAGACCTCTTGCAAAAAAAAGGATTGATCCCCCCAACCCCCCTTAAGAAGGGGGGCTTTAAATAATTTTGCAAGAGGTCTGGTTTATCTTACTGGCTTGCTTTTTGGGGATAATTTTTAATTAAAATTCCCTGATTTTTCCGCGTATAAGGGTTGACAATTTAACGAGGATATTCCGGTCAATTGGCTTATAAATAGCACCGAATCAATGGCTTAAACCGGACTTACCCATCTGTTGAAAATCCACCCATCAATGTAGAGGCGATTCGCGAATCGCCTCTACATTTAGGTTAGGGAATAACGGTAAAGATTGAGTAAGTTCGGTTAAAATCCAGGGAATTTTTCGATAAAATCACAGGATAAAAAGCAATAATCCGGATTGATTTGGGCGGGATCATCTCATCTAGCCAAGGGGGGAAAACCCTCAGCGATCGCCAGGGGTACGGATCCCTTGTTCCACCGAACCCCGGGGATAATTTTGAGAAACTTTGGCAAGAAAATCCTCTAGGTTTAAGGTGCGGGGTTGATTTTTTTCCGCATGAGTTACTTTAATGTTGTACGATACTCGATCGAGACTTGTACAAGCCAACCACCACCATGCAAACTTATCACTACGTTCTAGCGAGCCAAAAATTCTTATTAGAGGAAGAACCGTTTGAAGAGGTGCTCAAAGAACGGACGAGACATTACCACGAAACCGAAAAAGAGATTGATTTTTGGCAGGTAAACCAACCCGCCTTTCTGGAAGCGCCTGAAATGGCCGAAGTGAAAGCCAAATGTCCTCAACCCTCCGTGGCGGTGATTTCGACCAATCCGCAATTTATCACCTGGTTAAAATTGCGTCTGGAATATGTGTTGACCGGCCAATTTCAGGCCCCCTCTGAGACCATTCCCGATCCATTAGCCTCCCAAGAGAGTTAAAGAATCCGTTAAACTGCCTGATTAATACTTGGAGAGACCCGGGATCATAACTATGCGGCTATCCCTACGAACCTGTTTGAAGCGATCGCACTCCTGGCTGAGTCCAGCATTCCTCGCCCTGAGTGGGTTAACCCTGTTCGCCCCTCATGGCCATGCTCAACCGACCTATCCAGCTTGTCAACCCCCCCTCCCAGACGAGTATCTGGTCCTGGTCCCCACGGCAACTGGTGCTGCTCAGGATGAGATTCGGCGATTGATTCCCGGGGCGATCGAAACCACGGTTTGTAACTATGTGAATGAAACCGTCACCCGTCTTGGGGGGTTTGGCAGGGCGAACCAGGCCCAAGAATGGGCGCAGTATGTCAATTCTCAAGCCGGAATTGTCGCTTTTGTAGTCGGTCCTGCGGGTGTGGCGGCTACCCCCAGTCCTTTCCCAGTCGGCCCCTCGCCAGGGGTCTACAATCCGCAACCCTTGGAAAACGGGTATGCCGTCTTGGTGGATTTTTTCAGTAATCCCCAAGTTGCTGGGGAGTTGTGGCAAATCTTGAGAACCGATATTGGATTAGTATCCTATGGACAACGGCCTTATCTGTTAGCCGGATGGAGCCGTCAACAAAACCAGGCGAATCAGATTTTGCAAACCCTCAGCGATCGCGGTTTTTTTGCAACCGTTGTGGATAGCGGTAACGTGATTTTATTAGACGACGCCGTTCGGTTGGACTAATCCAGTCTCCAGTCCCTTCCCCATGTCTTGGGGAGGGGACCGGAGGTGGCTCGATCCGTTCAGAGGCGTTAATAAGCCTGACCTGCGATATAGGCAATACAAACCCCTAAAAGCGCCCCGACAATCACCTGAAACGGAGTGTGACCGAGGAGTTCCTTCAAACGGGCTTCATTCAAATCGTGGTCTTCGCTAAAAAACTCATCCACAATTTGGTTGAGAATCCGCGCTTGCTTGCCCGCCGCTTGTCGGACTCCTGCGGCATCATACATCACGATCACCGCAAAAATTGTAGCCAGAGCAAACTCCGTACTATTCCAGCCTGCGGTTTGCCCGATGCCCGTTGCTAACGCAGTAACCAAAGCTGAATGAGCACTGGGCATTCCGCCGGTTTCCACCAGAATGCGAAAATTAAACTTGCGATTTCTCGCCAGTTCGATCGCTAACTTTGCCGATTGAGCGATCAAACAGGCTAGGGTTGCAACCAGCAGCACGCGGTTGTCGATGATATTGCCGATCTCCTGCATGGTATTTTGCGCCTTTTAATTACTGCGGTTGGTGATAAAGTCCGCGAGGGAGACGAGGGGGAGAGCTTTATTTCCAAAACTCGCCAATTCTGCCTTAGCCTGCTCAATTAACTCTTGAGCCTGCCGAGTCGATTCTTCTAACCCCCAAATACTGGGATAAGTCGCCTTTTGCGCCTGCAAGTCTTTTCCTGCGGTTTTGCCCAACTCTTCCTGAGTCTTAGTAATATCGAGAATATCATCAATGATCTGAAAGGCTAACCCAATATTTTGGGCATAGCGGGAGAGTCGTTGCACATCTTCATCAGACGCACCTCCCAGGATAGCCCCACAAACCACACAGGCTTCCAGTAAAGCCCCAGTTTTATGGGTGTGGATAAAATGGAGGGTTTCCACAGAGGTATCGGTTTTGCCTTCGCATTGCAAGTCTACCACTTGCCCCCCAACGACTCCATCGGCCCCAAATGCATGAGCTAATTGGGCGATCGCCTTTAAAACCCGAGGTGCCGGAACATTCTGAGTTTGGGTTGCCACCACTTCAAAGGCATACACCAACAACCCATCCCCGGCCAAAATCGCGATATCATCCCCGTAAACCTTATGATTCGTCAGTTTACCCCGACGGTAATCATCATTATCCATCGCCGGAAGGTCATCATGGATTAAGGACATGGTATGCACCATCTCCAAGGCACAAGCGGTTGGCATCGCCATATCCACCGTACCCCCAACCAGTTCACAACTGGCTAAACACAAAATCGGACGCAGACGCTTACCACCCGCCAACAGGGAATAGCGCATCGCTTCATAAATTGTTTCCGGGGGCTTGATCGGCAGAGATTGGTCCAGTGCAGCTTCTACCAAAGCCTGCCGTTCCCCTAAATAAGTTGATAAATCAAATTCGGATTGTTTCCTCGCGGAATCCGTATCATTGGTTAAAACCATCCCTTCCTTCCTCGTACTTGTCTTATGAGCTGACGATTCCACCCCTGGAGGCAGTTGGCATTGATGATGAGCTTACGCTGCTTTTGGCACCGTTTACAAGTGATCTAGGCTACTAACCCGAACCCTAGCAACCGGGCTAACTTTGGCCGCTTGCTGCTCCTTGAGTCTCAACCTATTGTAAGGGTTTGAGGTCTTTTTACCACTGGAATTTTTTGGAAAAAGATAGGCCAAAAGCGGGAGTTCTAAGGGGCTGATTGTTCATCTTGGATAGTTGGCCCTCATCCCCCAACCCCTTCTCCCAAAATGGGAGAAGGGGAGCCGGATTCAAAGTCCCTCTCCCAAAATGGGTGAGGGCGACTTTCATGGGGAGGCACTCTTGCAAAATTCTTTAAAGCCCCCCTTTTTAAGGGGGGTTGGGGGGATCAATCCTTTTTTTTGCAAGAGGTCTACTCCAATCCTAAGCGCCGGATATAACTTTCCACGGTATTCTGTAACAG
>JAABSJ010000102.1 GCA_011390515.1 Oscillatoria sp. | reverse complement strand
CCACCCCCGTTCACCAAAGGATGCTATCCAAGGTTGACTGTTGACCCAAACGTAACTAGACAACAGGGATAATGTACTAATAGCTGATAAATAAATACCAAATTTAATGGCAGTTTTTGGCGGAATGATTTCAGCATCAATGGGCCTTTCATGGCTGTGATAATTACTGAGATAATTAACCGCAACTTTTGGATAAACTTCGGGAAATACATCTAAGGAAACCCCGGAATTTAACCACTGCTGCCAAGTCGGAGAAAATCCCGAGGGATTTTGAGAAATCACCGGCAACCAACTCACCCCTGGATATTGCGGATGAAAGGCATCTTCCAAGACTCCCCTGGCATAACGGACGGAGGCATAAAATGATTCATCATTGGCAAAAGCCCAGAGAAATTCTTGTAAAAATTTGGTCGCTACTTCATCCGGGACGGGTTCCCGCATGACAATGCTTTGGGGTAAGTGCAGTTGGGTGAGTTGATTGGCTAACCCCAAGCCATCACAGGAGTTGAAAATTGCCAGTTGTAGCCCGTTTTCATTAATCGCAATATCTAAGGCATTTTTTAAATCCGCAATCGCCATCCATTCGGTTTGATTGAGTTTAAATCTGCCAATTGTTCCCTGTTCATCACTTTGGGAATGACCGGCAAAAAAGAAAATATGCCAGGATTGTTGGCGCAAGCATTGCCGGAGTTGTTCTGGGGTGGGTTGTTGCAGAATGGTAATTTCCCCTTGGCGATCGCCCAACCCTTCTAAAACTTGTCGATCAAGGTCTAGTTGCAAATGAGTGGCATAACCAAACACCGCCAGAATTTTAATCGTTTTACTGGAGAAAATCTCCCGATGCGGTCGCTGATAGCTGCGGGGACTTAAGGCAATATCTGTTTTCTTATAATTTCCCTGGGCAAATAAATCCCAAGTATGCCAAGGAATTCGCCGTAAATGAATATCCTCAGTTTCCAGTAAAATTCGAGTCTGTTCGTGGGTATTTTGCAATAATAAATCTCGGATATTCCGCCATTGTTTATCCCCAGAATTGAGCCATTCATTCAAGCGACTGGCTAATTCTTCCGCTACGGCTGTATCCGGGGAGACGACTTGACTAGAAATCGCTTCTATTCTTGATGTTTTGACGCCCTGAAAGTTAGCCCGCCATCGATTGAGTAATTCCGGGATTTCTGGGGCTGGGGGAAGAATGCCGGGAATTTGAATCTGTGTTTCCGTGGGCGGGTCATCACCCCGAATTTGCAACAAAGCCCGGAATCCTTGTTGAAAATTGCCCTCTTGTAACATCAGGATAACTAACTTGGACATTCGCTATCTGGTGAATCATTTATAAAACAATTAAATCAGAAAACTTTTGCTAATTTGATTAGAGTCTAAAGCAATTTTGACTGTAAACGATTCGCCAGAATGCCCTCTAAAATCTAATTGTAAAAAACCACTCGTATCCTTGGCGATCGCTGTAGTCAAAATCGGGCAGTTTTCTTGGTCCAGGAGCATTAATTCTAAACTTCCCGGCAACTGAGTAGACCCTGGGGTGGGGTGGACTTGCACACAAATCCGGGTTTTTTCCTCCGCTTCCTGGGCTAAAGCCATGATGAATATGAGGTCAATTCCGGCAATGTTAATTAATTGTCCCCCGATGATTTCCGGTTCCCAAGCCGATCGCCAGCCAAAGGCTAACTGCATTTGGGTGGAACTTAATAAAGAACCGATCGCCTGCCAACCCACCGGCAAACTATCTACCTGCCATTGACTTAACTGGACAGGTTCGTCCGCCAGTTCCACCGACTCCACCGCTAACCCCGCAATTTCTGTCAACTCCCCGCGATTAAACAACTCTAATAGTTGCTCAAATCCCGCTTCACTTCCGGCAAATTCGATGATAATTGAGCCTTCCGTCATCTTCATAATCGTTTGCTGATCGTCTCCCGTGATTTCTCGAACGACTGTTTGAATTTGGTGGATTTTTTCTGGGGTTAAACTCGCTAAATCCCCAGAAAACTTGATTTTCCATCGCACAACTTTTTGATTGCCCTGCTGTTCTACTTCAGCAATTAATTCATATTCAGCCCTTGATGCAGCCATCGCCTCATCCGGCTTGATGAAACTCGTCCCATCATCCTCTGAACCCTTCAAATTTGTTCGAGAATGGGATGACTTGTTCAACCACTTTTCTTGAAAAACAAATTGCATAATTCGGGCGGTTTCTTGGCTGGGCAACTCTAAATAAAACGATAATTTTTCCGCTTTAGGTCCCTTTTTAACCGAGCGTAAGTCCGTTAAAATTTGCAACTCCTCTAAATGGGCGATCGCATCTTGAATTTCCGCCTTCTTTTTTTCACTCGGATAGGGCATTCCCGTCATTAACTTAGCGAGATTGGCTTTCGTCGTGTAACTCACCCATAACCGATGGCGATCGGCCTGATTTTTTTGCCATTCTATCTGGAGAATTTCCGGTGAATCATTTCGACTAGAGAGTAATACTTCTAACAATCTTCTCACTCGTTGCTGGGGAATTTCTCCCCAAGTTAGATTCTTTCTTTGCGGCATTTCCTCCTCCCAATCATCCCCCGTTCTCCATCCCATTAACCCTCAATCTGAACCATCTGTTCATTAGAGAGTTGGGGCTGAACGCAAAAATCTCATCCGGTACTCCGACGTAACCACAACGACTACCGGAACAATCACGCCCTGAACTATCTTGACCCTGCCGTGAATGCTGCCAACTTGCTGGTCCATTCATCTGGGATGTCCCCGATTAATTTTCGGGGTCCCAAATGCTGAACTCTTAAATTATAAGGCTTTTTGAGCAATTTTCATAACGATTCTGGGAGATTGACTCCGTTTGCCCTCCCAATTGATGCTTTGGATAAGCGTTTTTTAGGAAATCCACATTATTCTGAGTCATGTCATTTATCAGCAAACTTCAACAACTCGACCTCGGCCCAATCGCCTATAAATTGATGCACCCAGAAACCGGCGAAGGATTAACTTACCCCCAAGTCAATCGCGCCTTAAGCCGATACTTGATGTTTCTGTGCTTACTGTATCTTTATCCCCATCTAGCGATCGCCCCTAATCGAGAAATCGATCGCGTCTGGCATCAACATATTTTAGATACCAGCAAATATGCCCAAGATTGTCAAATGTTATTTGGTCAATTCATCCATCATTTCCCTTATTTTGGCCTGCGCGACCCCGGGGACCAAGAACAACTCCAGGATGCATTTGCCCAAACTGAAGCCTTATTTCAAACCCACTTTGGCATTACCCTCGCTGAAACAGATTCGGATAATTCTGAAGAGGGTAATAGTGACTCACAAAAGCCTGGAGTTTGTGTATTAAGAGAACATACCCATGCCCAACGACCTTCAGTAGAAATAAACCTTCAACTTCCTGAATTGTTTGGATAAGAAAACCCCACCCTAACCCGGACCTTGGCAAGGGGAGGGGACAAGAAAGAGGACCCCACCCTAACCCGGACCTTGGCAAGGGGAGGGGACAAGAAAGAGGACCCCACCCTAACCCGGACCTTACCAAGGGGAGGGGACAAGAAGTATTCTAATATTCATCCCAAATCCGGTTGTTAAAAGTCGATTTTCTCTTCAGCCCGCGCAGGCGGGCTTCGTCCGTATAGCCCCACCCTTCAGGGTGCGGGTTTTCAGCCCGCGCAGGCGGGCTTCGTCCGTATAGCCCCACCCTTTAGGGTGCGGGTTTTGACAGACTAATCACTAATTCCCCCGGTACAAAAATTCATCCATTTCCGCCACTTCTCGTCGCATCAATAAGTCTCGAAAATCTGCTCTAGCTTTAGCCGCCCAAGATTTGGCCTCTTGCCAATCTCCTTGGGCTTTTTTCAACAGTGCAAAAGCTCGTTTACAAAAAGCCAAACAACGCCGATCGCCATTTTGTTCCACCAGAGGAAAAGCCTCCTCTAACAAAGTCTCAGCCTTTTGAAATAACTTGAGATTGATAGCCACCAAAGCTAACCAAATTTGACAAAAAATCATCCCTCGATGCCACCCAATCTTCCGACTTTCCTCTAAGGCTGTTTCATAGCATTGTTTAGCCTGCACAAACTCTTGTTTTTTAAAATGAAGTTCCCCCCGATAATAAAGAATTTGAACAGGAATTCGGGGATATCTCGGGTCATTGGACGGCAGATTTTGGTATAATTTATTCACTTCACTCAACCATTGATTAGCCCCGCGCTCATTTTGTTGATGAACCTGGAACACCGCCATATCCAACGCTAAATTAATGCCCAGAGTGAGTTGATAGGTTTGACAGAGTTCCCAAGCCAGGTTTAACAGGTAACTTGCTTCTTGATGATGTTCCGGTTGATCTAATAAAATTAGCGTGCGACTTTTATCCCCGATCGCCTCTACCACCCGGAGCCAATCTGCTCGTGTTTTCGCCTGTTCTCGCCACCAATCCATCCAACGTAACCGTTCCGGCCAATATCCGGCAAAATGGGTATAACCTTTAATGTATTGCCAAAATTGACCAAACACTTCATAGCGGTTTTCCAGAATGGTCCATTCAATCGCTTCACTCAGATTTTCCCATTCTTGGTCTAATTCTGTAAATTCACTCCATTCTTGCGGGTCGGTTTTGCCATATTTTTGGCAAAAGTTTAAATACCAGGTTACCCACCGTTCCCGGGCGGCTTTTTGGAACTCCGGATAAACATCGAGTTCACCCAAAACATAGCCTCGGGTTAGGGGCAGCATCACATAACGTCCTTGATGCAATTTTACTAGAGATAATTGTTGCAAGGGGAAAAATTCATCCCCGTTTGGGACATCCGCGACTTTGCTGATGGCTTCGGGTAAAGCGGGACTGGGAAAAATAGCCAAAGCCATCAGCAGCAAATGGGGCGGTTTCTCCCGCAAAGGCAACACTGAACCCTCAAAACAGTATCGGGCAATTTCTCCATCGGAGTGGTTCAAATGGGCGATCGCTTCCGTGAAATGATAACCGGCACTCAGTTGACCAATGGTATAAACAATCGCCGCCGGAATTCCCCCGGTACTGGTATAAATTACTTCGGATTGTTTAGGGGTGATGGGAATATCTTTTTCCTGGGCGTGATGGTGGATTAAATGCAGACTATCGGTTTTATTAAAGCATTCTAGGTGCAGCGAAATATCTAATAACGCTTGTTGACGGCTCGTAATTAAAACCTTGACAGTGGGGGGTGCTTCAAATAAAAAAGAACGCACATCATCCAAATCCGCTGCGGTTTCCAGATTATCAATCATTAATAAAGTGCGTTGATAGGATAAGCAATCCAGAATTTCTTCCAGTTGGCGATCGCTGTCTCCCATCAGCAAATCGTGGCGTTGCAGAGTGCGGGCGATCGTGCGCAGAATTTCCGACAAAGTATTCTCTTTTTTTAACCGGGGTAAAATTCCCGTACCCGTCAAGCGGTGGGGTTTCGCCGAAGTAAAAATCATCGCATCAAAATTCGGCGAATCGGCTGAGTCTAAACAAGAATAAGCCGCTTCCACAATTAAGGTAGTTTTTCCGGCACCACCAATCCCTTCAACGCTAATGCGATGGATTCGACTCTCCCAAGAGAGGAGTTTCAGCAAATGCTTCAGTTGTTTTTCGTGACCGATAAACGTCGTGTGATCCCGGGTGGGTAGGTTTTGGTAAATCCGTTGGGGGTGGGAAAAACTTTCTATCACCCCCTTTTGTAATGGGGGTCGGGTTAATCCGGCAACCCCTGAAGAGTTCCCCATCTCGTCCCCTCCCGGCACTTCCCTGACTAACGAGGGTTGGCGGTATCCATCGGACGCCCATTCCCCAGGATATTTTTGGTTCCAAGCTTGTCGCAGTTTGGGGACCACTTCTTTTTTGAGGAGGATTTTCGTATTTGCATCCACCACCCCCAGTTCTTTCAAAGCAGCGGTTAATTTTTTCCGCAATTTTGGAGAAATCGTTTGCCTCAGATACTTGGGGGTGACTTCAGTGGATTTACTCAGAGTCATTTGTTCATAACTGCGATCGCTGATGATGCCTTCCAGAGTAATTTTCTCTAAATCAGAGAAAACTTCATAAGTGGTCCGTTCCAGTAACTGTTCGGCAAATGCGACGAGTTGTTGTACTTCTTCTCTATTCATGGGTCAGAAAACAGTGGAAGGGTTAACCGTTGATAGGGGTGCAACACCATTGCCAATCAGAGGGAAGCATCAAGCTCTATCGCCCTTCCGGCAAGGGCTTTGCCTCACGGGTATGGCTTCCCTGACTGGGTAACAATGTTAAAGGTCAAAACAGAGATGTTCTGCCCGAACCCGACGCCTCTAAAGGATGCAAATTTGGGATGTTACCGTTGAGCGTTGTTTTTTGCTTTAGGTCATCAGTCCTTTGTCTGTATTGAAATTTACATAAGGATTCAAGGTTAAAAAAGTATTCAACCTCCGGCGATCGGGTGAGTGGTCATGGGTTTGACTGGGCGCTCAACTCGCCATTGAAATGCATCAATAGCGCGGGGATAAAACTCTCCGAGAATATACGGATTAATTCCATGTTTTTTTGCCTCAACTTCTTTTAACAAAACTTTACAAAAATCACCGTTAGCCACTTTTAGCGACATCGGCAGAAAGCTGTCGAAATCGGTAAGCTGAAAGGCCAAGGGAGGCGATCGCAGCTTCAACCCTAGACCAGACTAAGGATTTACCTCAAGGATACTTCTAATCATACCGCAATTATTCCCCAAAAAATAGATAAATTTTGCAACCACTTTTATCAACATTTTTAATAATTATTTAAAGGTTTGGTAAAGTGTCGCAGAATGTCGAAAAATGTCGCAAAATGTCGAAAAACATAGGGGTTGACAACTCAAATTTAGGTCTTTAACATTGGGGTTAACAAATTTGAATGTTAATCAAAGGTGCATTCAAACTAGAACCCATCAAAGGAGCATGACAAATATCCTTCCTGACGAATCTGCCGAAGTATTGACGATTCCGGGAAGTGAACTGAGGTCTGGTTTTCCAAATTGACGGTTAATTGTTTTCTTTACGAGGAGATAATTGTATCAGTATTTTTCGGAAATGATTAGTGGCTTCTAGGCTCGGGTTCGATGTTCATCCGAGTGGAGCGAGAGCGGCTAAAGCCTTGTTCTTTTCCAAAAGTAACTAAAGAACGAGTTTAAATCGAAAAATGCGATAGGCGATCGTCGCGATGTTGATTTTGTAACTAAGGAGTTTTTTCTGTGAAAATTAAGCAATTAGCAACAGCAGCATTAGGGGCTTTGGCACTCTGTGGTGGCATGGCGTTTGAGTCCAACAAAGCTCAAGCACAAGGTATTAATTTTTCTTGTGTTCGGGGATCTCAGGGCGGATTTGTTACTGTAGTTAGTAACGGTCGAGTTACTCGTTCATTAATCACTTGGAATAGCCAAGCGTTTAGTCATAGCGGCTGGACTCCTGAAGCTCGCTGCAATGCAGTAACCAATCGTTTTAATAACGCATTTGCAAGCCAGAGTCGTTTGACGTTAAGCACTGGGACAATCAATAACTTGGGAGTCATTTGTGGACTTCAAGGCCGGGACCGTCGGTGTAGCGGTGACAATATTATCATTACGTTAACTCCTGGCACCAATCCTCGCGGGGCTCTAAATCAGCTTATTTCCGCTACTGCGGGAGGTCGTCCTTTAGCACAATCTGGCAGCGTGACATTAAATGACTGGGCAGATGCGGCATTGAACAGCGACTAACTTTGAGAAGTAGCTATGGGGGACTATTTTTATCCCCATAGCTACTGAGAAACTGTTAGATGCCTGTCATTGAACTTAATTGATTTGGAAAATCACAATTGTGTTTTCAGTTCCTCTCATTGTTGCTTTGAAAATACTGACAGTTTTCACAATGCTCGCTTCGATTTCTGCTTCATTGCCCAGCGCAAATTTTCCGCCCTTGCCGGATCTAAAGACTAAATCTCCTGATTTAGCCGTTCGGATCCCTTTTCAACACGCTCAAAATCCTAACTCTTTACAAGCCCGAGTATCTGTCCCGGAAATTGCTCAAAACATTACCGTGCGAATTTTATGGGATGAGAAAATGGGTTCTGGAGTCATTATTGAGCGTCGGGGGAATAGCTACACAGTTCTCACCAATCATCATGTGGTGGATAACAATGAACAGAACAGCTATACAATCCTCACCGCTGACGGACGGACGCATTCTGGTCGTTGGTTGCAATCTCAGCAATTTGGCAATTTAGATTTAGCTTTAGTGGAATTTAGTAGCAATCAATCCTATCAAGTGGCTAAAGTTGGCAACTCACGTGCTTTATCACCGGGCGATGCTGTTTATGCTGCTGGATTTCCTAATTGGCACTTTACACCAGGACTGGCCGAGGAAACCCGTGATTGGGGATTGAGAGCCTATCGTTTAACTCAGGGTCAGGTGGAAATGCTATCCAAAAAGCCTTTAGAGAATGGCTATCAAATTGGCTATAGCAACGAAATCGAAACCGGAATGAGTGGTGGGCCAATTCTAAATCAACAGGGCGAACTGATTGGAGTAAATGGCAAACAAAAATATCCTTTAATTGGGATTTATGCTTTTATTTTCGCTGATGGTACTCGGCCATCTGAGGTAGAAGCAGAACGTATGGTTCCGCTGAGTTGGGGAATTCCTATTGCCAATCTTCAAGCAGGAAGCAACTCTTTTGAGAGAGAGGTTGATGTTAATCCTTTCGAGGATAGAGCCGAAGACGGGGTATTTGAAGTTGAAGACTCTGAAAATCCATTTGGGGATTTGTTTGAGCCAGTTTTCTGGTGAATTATCAAATCTATTGATTCTCACATTTTTTTTAAGAAACTATCGATGAGATGTTCCTTAAATACCTGGCTAATGGGTACAGAAAAATAGTTTCGGCAAAACTTATGAAAAATGGAATTAACCCAGCCACAAAAGAAAGCAATACCGTAGAGAATAACGCTTTTTCACTTGTTAAGCGGATTCGTAATCACTGTTAACTCAATTTTTGCAGGACACAAACGACTTATGTTAGACCTTGGCAGTCTCTTTGACGAAAACTCTTATCTCCAGCAATACACAGACGTAGCTAACGCAGTATCTCAAGGCGGTTTTGCTACTGGATTCGACCATTTTCGGCTTCACGGTCAATTTGAAGGACGACAGCCTAGTGGATTCTATAGTGAAAGCTATTATCTACAACAAAACCCAGATGTTGCTAATGCAGTATCTTTAGGCGGTTTTGCTACTGGATTAGAGCATTTTCTGAATCATGGTCAATTTGAAGGACGAGATCCAATTACAGAGTTTAATACTGCCTACTATTTAGGACAAAATCCAGATGTGGCTTCTGCGGTTAACTCAGGGGGAATGACAGCTTTAGGGCACTACGTCTTTTTTGGTCAAAATGAGGGACGGGTTGCTAACGCAGTTGGTTCGCAAGGCTTCAATCAGCCAATAGATCCAGTAACAGGTGCATTTACACCTTTTATTCCACCGGAAGGACCTTTTGCCACTCAATTTGGGTTTGGTTTAGTTGATGCGGCTGATGCTGTTGCTCGTGCGAGAGGACTAGAGCCATTCTCTTTTGATCAACCATTAGAAAGTGCAAATCTTGAAGAACAGAATGAAATTGACGATGACTTTTACGGCTTAAACCTAATTAAGGCTCCTGCGGTTTGGAACCAGGGTATTACGGGGAAAGATGTCGTAGTTGCTGTCCTAGATGGAGGAGTTGACGATACACACTCTGAATTCGCTGGTAAGATAGTTCCTGGCTTTGACTTTGTAGGTGGTAACGCCAATCAACAAGACTTTCAACACGGAACCCATGTTGCGGGTATTATTGCAGCTAAAAATGATGGAATAAACGTCACGGGTGTCGCTCCTGATGCGAAAATTATGCCTATCAGGGTTCTAGATAGAGGCGTGGACGGAAATCTTTCTGCTGATGACATTAACCTTCGATATGCAAATGCAATTCGTTTTGCTGTAGAGAATGGGGCAGATATTATTAATATGAGCTTGAAGCTGCCTAGTCCGGAGGGAACTGATGGATTGACACCTAATACAGAGGTGGAAAACGCTCTTCGTTACGCCAAAGATAATGGCGTTCTTGTAGTTATGGCAGCAGGTAACAATGACGGAAAAGACCAAAGTCAACCATTTTACCCAGGTCGTTATGCTGAAGATGGTTTAGGCATTGCAGTGGGAGCAGTGGATGATTTGAACACTGTACTAGATTTAGATGGTGTGGCACCTCAATTTGCCGGTTCTAATCCAGAAATAAACTTCATTTCGGCTCCAGCATATCGAATCGCCTCTACATATCCAAACAACGAAATTAATTCACAAACAGGCACATCTCAAGCAGCACCTTTTGTTGCTGGTGTAGCTGCTCTGATGTTGGAAGCTAATCCTAACTTAAATCCCGATCAAGTTTATGACATCTTAACCGGAACTGCCAAGGCAGACGGGTTGAAAATTTTTGAAAATGGTGAAGAAAAAGAGTTTGATATCGCCACAGGTTTATTTGAGCCTATTGGGTAAACAAGTGCCTAATTCAAGGATCACAGCAACACCTTGGCTCACTGATTTACTGGAAAGCGATCGCCCCTTACACCTAAATCCATCCCAAAGGCGATCGCTCGTCAAACAGAAACCCGGGTTCTTGGGTTCCTAAACCCCCTAACTAGCCATTAATTTCATATCCTTTCATTACTCACAGCCAATGACTTTTAATTTCATGCCTGCTAACTTCCTTTCTCGTACTCTAGCCGGAACTGTAACCCTCGTCGCCATCTTGGGCATGATTCCCGGACTTGCCCAGGCTTCTTCCCAGCAGTTATTACAGAAAAATAACGAATTGCCCCTAAAAACTGACGAC
This sequence comes from Oscillatoria sp., assembly GCA_011390515.1. GTDB lineage: Bacteria > Cyanobacteriota > Cyanobacteriia > Cyanobacteriales > Laspinemataceae > Laspinema. Next base: position 7,986 of record JAABSJ010000102.1, on the reverse strand, counting down.
CCTTTAGATTTAAACGACACATTTTCACAACTTCTAAAAGCAGCGGCAGAAATGTCTTACAGGATGGGCAACTCTTTAATGGAGGAGAAAGATTTTCAAGGGGCGATTGAACAATATAACCAGGCGATCGACAATTATCCCCAATATGCCGAAGCTTACACCAATCGCGCCATAGCAAAAGCTCAACTTGGCGATGAGTCTGGAGCAATTGCTGATTTAGAACAAGCGGCTACTTTATTCCGGCAACAAGGAAATACTCAAGCCTACCAGCAAATTCAACAGGTCCTCCAGCAAGCACAGTAAAGCAACCCGTCGATCGCTCTCTTGTTTGCTGTGTTACAGCAGCGCAGTTGAAAGTGATTTGTTTTTCCAAAAAAATCCGCAAATACACCCTAGCCCAAACTAAGAGCGATCGCTTATCATTTACTCACCGCTATCTCAAGCGGTAAGTCCAATCCAATCAATTGAACATTTAGTCTAAACCGGGAAAACACTAAAATGTTTAGACAACTCTTAACTCTCTGTTTAGTTTCTTCAATTTCGGCAATTTCCACCGATGCAATGGCGACTCCCCTAATGCCGATACCCGATACCAACGGCGATTACTATTCCGTGCGTGAAGCTCGCAGATGGACTGTAGTCGATCGAGATCCCAATGGACTGAATTGCCGCAGTGGGCCGGGCACCAATTATTCGGTAGTAGTCGTACAACCACAAGGTCAAACTCTTTATCTGGCCAGCGAACATTTTGGGGGTGGACCACCTTATATTAATTTAGATGAACGAGATTTGCCTTGGCTAAAAGTTGATGGCGGATACGAGTCTTATTGCTTTGTTCGAGCCAATTCTTGGTTTATTAAACCTATCCAAGAACGGTATTAAACCGATGCGCGATCGCCCCTCAACCCTAAATCCATCCCAAAGGCGATCGCCTCTCCCTGTCTTCACAATTCTTGGTTTCAGTTTCTTGGGGCGATCGCACCGTTTCAGACGACTTTTTGGGTGGGAACTCCTCTATTTCCCCACCCACCCCTGAGAATTTCACTGCAATTCAAATCCCCATTTTCCAGCGGAAACCCCTGTCTCCCCCAATCACCTCCGCAGTTGATTGGGGGATTTATCCTTTTTGAGGGTGTTCCAACAAATAAATCATTCAAATCCGAGTTAAGGGTTTATGGGTTTTAGCCCCCTCTTGGGCGGGCTTTGTACGCAAACGCCCCAGGCTTTCTAAGCGGAACGCTACGCGAACAGCCTGCGGGTTTTTTGGGCTTGAGCTGTTCCCGCCTTTTCCCGAAAGGAATGGCATAATAAAATATAGCCAGTCTTGCGTGCCGTTTGGCAATGGACTTCGGGCGGCCCCCAACCCTTTTCCAGAACATCCGAGGGGAGCCAAAGCCAGTGTCAAATTCATTTAGGGTCGCTATAGGAAAATGCACCTCAACTCAGGAATTCTCATGCAATATCAAATTTTTATTCAAACTCAATCTAACCAGCGTTTTATTGCCTCAGTGGTGGGGATGTCTAATCTAAGTGCTGAGGGAACTACAGAAGCTGAAGCCCTCGAAAAAGTCAAAACTGCTTTAGAAGCAACCCTCGCCACGGGTAAATTTGTCAACCTAGAAATGGCAGAATCCCCACCCCAAATGAAGTGGGCGGGTATATTTGCTAACGATCCGACTTTTGATGACTTTCTGGACAAGTTAACCCAGATTCGCCAAGAGGCTAATGCCCTGGATGAGCCGGTATGACCCTATATATTTTTGACACGGATCATTTGAGTTTATATGCCAGAAATCATCCCCAATTGATCGCCCGGTTACAGAAGAACCCTGTGGTGTTAACAACTACAGCAATTAATGTTGAGGAGCAACTCCGGGGTCGTTTGGCCCAAGTCGCTGAAGCAACCGATGGACTGAATCGTTACCAGGCGTATCAACGACTCACCGATACCGTAATGTTCTTGTCTGAGTTTAAAATTCTTCCTTATAATCTCCAGTCCCAGGACATTTATCAAACCTTGAAATCGCAACGCATTCGAGTTGGCACTCAAGATTTACGGATTGCTTCTATTACGATTGCCCACGATGCTATTCTCTTGACCAGAAATCTCCGAGATTTTGAAAAAATTCCTAGATTGCGGATGGAAAACTGGACAGATGAATCTATAGACTGAGTAGGAGCGCGATCATGATGCCCTCACCCGATGTCCCCTCACTCCTTGGATGTTGGTGGCCTGTGAACATCCGAGGGGACATCGGGTGAGGGTGTTCCATTCATTTAGGGTCGCTATAGGCGATCGCCTCTCTTCACCCTTTGGAAATCGCCCCAGGGTCGAAAACATTTAGGGGCGATCGCCTCCAACAGAACTGTCAAAGAACATGGAATGCTCACCCTTGTCTGGAACACCATTCAGTCAATTTACGGGCTTGAGAAAATCATTAGGATGCCTAAAGGAGTGAGTTCAAAAGCCAAACTTTCCCGAAATTTAGACGTAGCAAAACCGTTGGCCGGAGAAGATAATTGATTGGTGTTGCCTAGTTTATGTTAACAGTCCAGGAGGATATGACGATGAATCCGATGCAGCAATTAATTCCAGCTTTGGAAAATGGCGATCGCCTCAGTCGAGTTGAGTTTGAGCGACGTTATCACCTCATGCCTGAAAACAAGAAAGCTGAATTAATCGAAGGACAAGTTTATATCGAATCACTGTTACGCTATCACCGACATGGCAAACCCCATAGCAAAATTATTGCTTGGCTGGAAGTTTATGCGGCTTTCACATTGCAATTAACCCGCTTTTCAAGGAGTTAGGTCATGGGAACTTATTATTCATTGAATGTAGTTCAGAGCTTTGAAACTAAACCGATAACATCTTTGTCCTTCCAGCAAATCGAAAAAGCCCTGGATGAACGATTTGATTTGAATCTTTATGAAATTACTTTTACCAAGAATGCTGTAAAAGCTACCCTCAAACCGGACTTGTTTACCGAACATATTGAAGATTTTGTTAATAAAATCTACCAAATCACCAATCGTTCTAGCCGAGTAAAATGGTTCTTAGAAGAATCGGGAAAAAATATAGAAAACTATGAGCCAGAATTTGCCCGATGGACTATTTCTGATGAAGAAGGGAACAGAATAGACCTCCAGGGATATTTGGTTTCTTTGTTTATGGAGGGAAAAGTAGGAGCGGAAGAGTTTGAAATTGAACCTCTATTAATCAACTGGTTATTCCGCCATAGCAGTTTTGACAATCCCTTGGCTGGAGCCATCATGAGTAGCATTTTGGGATAAAGGATTCCTCGGGTAGGGGTGAAGCGATCGCCTCTTGATGATGATCCAACCGATCGCCCCTGAATTCAGCGTGACCCTAGGGTGATGGGATCCGAAAAAGCGATCGCCTTTCCTGTTGGAAAACTTGAATACTCTCTGTGCAAGGAATAAGACCAAATCCGGTTGTTAAAAGTCGGTTTTCGCTTTTAGCCCGCGCAGGCCTGTGCTGAGTCCCGTCGAAGTGCGGGCTTCGTCCGCAAACGCCCCACCCTTTAGGGTGCGGGTTTTTATAGACCTTTGACAACCGGATTCCGTATAATATCCTCAGATTTGGGATAGGGACCCGATAGATATCACCAAAACATGGCTAATTCTTTTTCCAAATTCGTAGAAAATTAGCAGTGGCAAATCGCCTATTAGCAAGGGATTAGGGCGAGTTGGAGGGATAGGTTAACCGGAGGATTTGGAATAGAAAATATGAGCAACTCATCCCCCAGGTAGAGGAGTTTAGTGTCGTTGAGCGATAAAAATGATATAAGCCTGTTACCCGGTGAATTCTTATAATTGCCGGTTAAAAGTAGTTTCCGCTACCTTTTCCCGATCTCCTTTACCCCGATCTTATAAAGAAAGGGTTCATCCTGATAATCAAGAGGAGATTAGCCAGGAGAGATAATAGCAGAATTGGCCGATCGCCCATCGGGAGATTTCCATTCTGGCGGAAAATCACCACGGCTAGAGCAACTGCCTCTTAGCGGACAATCCTTCTTAGGGGTAACTTTATATTGTGCCTAAAGGGAACTATAGCAATCCTAAATGATTTGTAACATTTTTAGCTCCCCTCTCCCTTTCTGGGAGAGGGGTTGGGGGCCGCCGACGTCTTCTACAACTGATTTAGGACTGCTATAGACTTGCCAATCCTCACGCTTCTTTGTTTAATCAGAGAAAAAGAATGAATCAGCAAACTCAACCCTTTGTTTCTACTATCATTCCCGTGTTGAATGATCCAGAACGACTTCAACTTTGTTTGGAGGCATTAGAAAACCAGACTTATCCGAAACATCTGTATGAAGTTTTGGTGATTGACAATGGGTCCGATGAAAGTATTGAGCCAGTCGTTCGCCAATTTAAGCAAGCGAAAATGCTCGTTGAAACTGCTTTGGGTTCCTATACCGCTCGCAATCAAGGAATTTTACAGGCTCAAGGTGAAGTTCTGGCTTTTACCGATGCCGATTGTATTCCCCATTCCGATTGGTTGGAAAAGGGAACGGAACATTTATTATCGGTTCCCAATTGTGGATTAGTGGGAGGTAAAATTCAGTTTTTCTTTAAAAATCCCAACCGTCCAAACGCTGCCGAACTCTATGACCAGTTTTTCTTTTTGCAGCAAGAATATTATCTGGAACATCAACAATTTGCGGCAACGGCCAATGTTTTTACTTATAAACAAGTGTTTGAGCAGGTCGGGTTATTTAACTCGACCCTGAAATCAGGAGGCGATCGCGAATGGGGAAAGCGCGTTTTTGCTGCCGGTTATGCCCAAAGTTATGCTGCTGATGCTGCTATCTGTCATCCGGCCCGAGATTCAGTCAAACAACTCCAGAAAAAGGTGACGAGAGTGGCAAGAGCCACCTATCATCTCAACCGCCATCGCCCTAATTTTCCCTTGCTTATCCTCAAGTTTATCCTCTCAGACCTCAAGCCCCCGTTGCGGATTTGGTTTAGAATTGGGAATAAAAACCGTCCCAATCATTTAATATTTAAACTAGAATTTATGACTCTTTTAACCTGGATGAAATGGGTTAAAGCCCGAGAGAAAATCAAGCTATTATTTACGGATTTTCTACCGAATCAACCGGGGCTTAAATTTTCCAGTCCCGTGACTACGAAAATCAGACGGACGAGAGAAAATGGATAAGCATCACCTCTCAAATTGGCTGGCATAAAATTTTCTCACCTTGAAGGAATTTGCCGTTTGAATCTTTTTCCATCTTTTTCCATCAATAAAAATCTCCCACAAAAACCAAATTAGATAAATCAGAAATACACAATTAAAATTTCTGAAAACATTGAACTGCACCATCACGGGATGAGAAAAAAAACGATGAGAATAGCCTTGATTGTCCGCCATTTTCCGGTATTATCCCAAACTTTCATCCTGAATCAGATTACCGGATTGATTGATCGCCATCATGAGGTGGATATTTATCCCCTAGAAGGTATCCCGGAAAAAAATCTGGAAAAGGTGCATCCTGATGTAGAGAAATATCAGCTACTCGATCGCACCTATCCCTTACCGGAAATTAGCTCGAATTATGCCCTCCGTTGGCTGAATGGGGTGAAATTATTGGCCGCTAATTTTTCCAAAAATCCTGGAACTGTGCTGCGATCGCTCAACATTTTTAAATATGGCACCCCAGCCGCCACCTTCTGGTTACTCCATGTCGCCCTCCCCACCCTGGACAAAGAACCTTATGACATCATTCACTGTCAATTTGGGGACCTAGGATTACGGGGAATTTCTTTTCGGGATATCTGTTTCCCTTCCGCTAAATTAGTCACCACCTTTCGCGGCTTTGATATTAGCTTGTACCTGCGGGAACATGGCGATCGCGTTTACGAACCCCTCTTTAAAAACGGCGACTTTTTCATGACCAACTGCGACTATTTCAAACGCGAACTCATCCGCATTGGCTGTGACCCCAATCGCCTCGCTGTGGTCCGTTCCGGACTAGAACCTCGGGACTTCACCTTCTCCCCCCCTAGTCCTCCTACCGATGGAAAAATCCGCATTGCCACCACAGGACGACTCAGTGAAAAAAAGGGAATTGAATACGCAATTCGCGCCGTGGCTCAACTGGTCCACGAGTATCCTAATTTAACCTATCAAATCATTGGCGATGGTCCTTTAAAAGCCCAATTAGCACAATTAATTGACGAATTGGGAGTCAAGGATTCAGTCCAGTTACTCGGCTGGAAAACTCAGCCCGAAATTCAAGAAATTTTAGCCAACTCTCATCTATTTATGGCCCCGAGTGTCACCGCTGCCGATGGTGACTGCGATGCACCGATTAATGTTTTAAAAGAAGCAATGGCGATGGGATTGCCCGTGATTAGTACCTATCATGGAGGAATTCCAGAATTAGTCCGAGATGGAATTTCCGGCTTTCTTGTTCCGGAACGAGATGCTCAGGGATTAGCTGAGAAAATCAAAGTTCTAATTGAGCATCCGGAACGGTGGGCGCAACTGGGTCAAGCGGGGCGGATGGAAGTAGAAAACCACTACAATATTAACCCCCTCAACGATCGCCTCGTGGATATTTATCACCAGGCACTCAACGCGCCCCCAACCGCCCAATCGCCTCAACCGTCTCCATTGATTCCCGTCCAAACCGAATAATCTACAGGACTTTATTTTTAGCCAATTTTTGCCCCAAAATTTTAACCGACAGTTTAAGGAGAAATTAACCATGACTGAACCTCAAGTAACCATTGTTGTTGTTCCTCGGGAACGATTTAGTTGCACCCGGGAATCCCTGGAAAGCATTTACCAATACACGGATATTCCCTTTAAATTAGTTTATGTAGATGGCAACTCTCCCAATGGAGTGCGCCAGTATTTAGAAGAACAAGCTCAATTACATGGGTTTAACCTGATTCGCGTTAATCGCTATTTATCCCCGAATAAAAGCCGCAATATTGGCTTGAGTCAGGTGACAACGAAATATGTCGCCTTCCTAGATAACGATGTGGTTGTCAGTCCCGGATGGTTGGAACGATTGCTCGACTGTGCGGAAGAAACCAATGCCACCGTTGTTGGTCCTTTGATGTGTCAAGACAAACCCGTTCATGAAATCGTCCATTTTGCTGGAGGAGAGTCCCATATTTGGACGGACAACAATGGGGAGAGTCCCCGACGCCGACTGCGGGAAAAAATGTATAAGCAAGGGAAGCGGGTGGCTGAAGTGCGCGACGAACTCCAGCGACATGAAACGGAACTGGCGGAATTTCATTGCGTTTTGGTGCGCCGTTCCATATTCGATCGCCTCGGACCCCTAGATGAAGCGATGCTGAATACAAAAGAACATCTCGACTTCTGTATGACTGTCCGAGAAGCGGGGGAAACCGTCTATTTTGAACCCGCGTCCCTGGTGACTTATGTTCCCGGTCCTCCCCTGGAATTGACCGATTTACCCTTCTATATGCTGCGATGGAGTGATGCGTGGCAGTTGAATAGTTTGCACCGCTTACGGGATAAATGGAATCTGGACGAAGATGCTTATTTTCAAGTCAAGTATAAACGGATGGGATGGCGGCGCAGAAAGTCAATTTTAATGCCGTTAAGTGAACGGTTGACGTTTGGGATTAAAAGTGGCTTTTTTGAACGCCGGATTCTCTGTCCTTTGGATAAGTTACTCAACCGTTATTTAAGCGATCGCTATGTCAAACAGCAATCTGAACCCATCCCAATTAAACCCGTTATAGCAACGGAAACTCAACCGGAGGAACAGAAGGAACCCACGCCCTCGTTATCTCAATTTTAAGCGGTTTATGACATCTTGGAATACTAGACCTCTTGCAAAATACCAGTTTGATCCGCCTTTTCTCCGTGAGATCCCCCTCCCGTCCCCCTTAAGAAGGGGGAGGCCAGAGGAATAGACTTCCTGCAAAATTCTAAAAAGCCCCCCTTCTTAAGGGGGGTTGGGGGGATCCAAG
>JAABSJ010000010.1 GCA_011390515.1 Oscillatoria sp. | reverse complement strand
ACTACGAACTAAGATAAGAGAACGACTGAAGTCGTTACTACGAACTAAGATAAGAGAACGACTGAAGTCGTTACTACGAACTAAGATAAGAGAACGACTGAAGTCGTTACTACGAACTAAGATAAGAGAACGACTGAAGTCGTTACTACGAACTAAGATAAGAGAACGACTGAAGTCGTTACTACGAACTAAGATAAGAGAACGACTGAAGTCGTTACTACGAACTAAGATAAGATAACGACTGAAGTCGTTACTACGAACTAAGATAAGAGAACGACTGAAGTCGTTACTACGAACTAAGATAAGATAACGACTGAAGTCGTTACTACGAACTAAGATAAGATAACGACTGAAGTCATTACTACGAACTAAGATAAGATAACGACTGAAGTCGTTACTACGAACTAAGAGAAATCATGAAACTGCACTGACTGGAGACTTTTTCAAATGCTTTTCTAAATATCCATACCACTCGGTCATTCCTTGTCCTTTGCGGGAAGACACTTCAAAAATAGCCGCTTGCGGGGCCATTTTTCTAATATTCTCTAACGCCTTCTCTCGGTCAAATTCCACCGCCTCGGCAATGTCAATTTTACTGATAATCACCACTTGCGCGGATTTAAACATCGTCGGATATTTCAACGGTTTATCTTCCCCTTCCGTCACCGACAACAACACCAGGCGCAAGTCTTCCCCTAAATCATAAGCAGCAGGACAAACTAAATTTCCGACATTTTCAATCACTAATACATCTAAGGCATCTAAATTAAGCTGTTGGGCCGCTTTCAACACCATATCCGATTCCAAATGGCAGACAGTTCCCGTGGTGATTTGGACCGATGATGCCCCACTATTGCTGAGTCGAATGGCATCGTTATCGGTTTCTAAGTCTCCGACAATGATGCCGGTGGGGATGCGATCGCCAATATCTTGAACCATCCGTTCTAAGAATGCGGTTTTCCCAGAACCTGGGGAAGAAAGCACATTCAGAACTAGCAAATTTTTGGCCATAAAATAGCCGCGATTTCGTTCGGCAAGGCGGTCATTTTTGGCTAAGACTGCTTGACCAACGTCCAGGGTTTGATGGGGTTCATCATGAGTATGAGTATGGCCATTTTCATGAGTATGAGTATGACCATTTTCATGAGTATGACTATGGCCATTTTCATGAGTATGACTATGGATTCCGACTTCTCCGACGACGCTGCATCCGCAATTAGTACACATCAGTTATGAAACCTCCAAGGATGTTAACTCGATTTCTTGTCCGCTTTGGATATGATGGGTAAGTTGATGACAATGGGGACATTCATAAAACAAATCAATGGGTTCAAAGTTGCGATCGCAGGTGGGACAATGACAAACCACCGGGACTCGTTCAATTTCAAATTTTGCCCCTTCTGCGATCGTCCCTCGGGTCACCACATCAAAGGCAAATTCTAAGGCATCTGGAACCACTCCAGACAAATCCCCCACTCGCATTTTCAGGCGATGAATTTTGCTGGCATTTTGCGCCAAGGCACAATCCAAAGCAATATTTAAAGTGTTCTCCATCAAGCTAACTTCATGCATAATCCCCTCTATTCTCTCTCCTCTCCCCAATGACCAACGACCAATGACAATTGACAAATGACCAATGACAAATGACAATTGACCTATCCCCCCCCCGCAGTCTCAATCAACTCAGCGATCGCCACTAATGCCTCCGCCATTCCTCTTTCAGTGACAGCAGAAAACGTCTCCCCAAACTCGAAATCCATTGCCGGAATTGCCACTAACCACCCTTGGGGGGACTTGCCATAGAGGGTTTTAGCAAGAATCAGGAGGGATGAAGGGTTGCTACTATGACCTAAAGTCTGGGGAGGGATGGAATCCTCGCCGTTGAGTTTGACCAGTTGTAGTCCTTGTTCCTCAGTGGCAGGATAGGCATCGATGAAGATGGCCAAGTCTACCTCAGAGAGAGGTTCGGCCAATTCTGGGGTGAGTTGGTGTTGAGACAGCGATCGCACCTTGGGTAATCCCCACGATGCCACTTCCTCCGCCACCCGTTGTCCTACGCCGTCATCGCAACGCAGGTCATTTCCATATCCGATCGCCAAAATTGCCACAGAGTCCTGGGGGATTGACAGCATTTTCTTGAGTGGACTGTTTAACAATATTCTAACGTAACTTCCTTCTGTTTGTCCCGCAAGAACTTCACCACTTCTTCTACTAAACTGCGGCGGATAGAAATATTCTTCGGCAGCAACGGATTCTGATAAAATTCATTAATCTTTTGTCCTACCATAAATAAAATAGAGTCTGCTTGTAAAATTTCTTTCGCCAACAACACCGATCCATTTTGGTCCGTGGGTAACCGGGTAATATCACAGTTGCAACTTTTCAAGACTTCCAGACATTTGGACAAGGTTAAAATCCCTTCCGTGACTAAATCAATTGTGCTTAATTTGCCAATGGGAGGTAAGTCACGCCGCATGGTGGAAATATCCATTTCGATGGTTTCTCCCAGATATTTGGCCACGATATTTCCCGTGGTTCCCCCACAGACCACTTTGCGTCCTTCAAAAGTTAGCAAGCGTTCCACATACTGTTGATCGTGACTCTTGTCTAAAGGAGGACCTGTAAAAATCATCAAGGGATTGCGTTGGCGAACATACACGCCGACAAATGTCGCATCATCGCCAATTTTCCCCCCATAGAGGGAATGAGTTTCAGCGATGGTTTTTTGGACGATGCGTCTAGCATTTCGCGTCTGAGTCTGAAAGAGTTCTTCGATATATTGTGCAACATTATCCCATCCCCAACCAAAATTTAAGGCCACCCCTAAACCGGCATAGAGGACGCCGTCACTCATACATCCTAAAAAATCTCCCTCTTTGAGACGACCTTCATAGAGGGTAATTTTTTTCTCTAAAATCTTCTCGGTTTTTCCCTCTAACTTGATCAATTTACCTTGGTCAAAATAGAAGGGAGGGGGATTGTCAAAATTGATGACTTTAAATAGGTCCGTATGGTTATCGATTTGTAAGATGGTAAAGGTAGCGTAGGCAATCTTTCTAACTTGACAAATCGGTAAGGTCCCAATCACCGTTTTAATCACTTCCTCTAAGGGGACATCCTCATTCAGCATGGAAATGAGAATTTCCGTGGTGAGGGTCGCCAGAATATTCGCTTTGACGCCACTGCCTAATCCATCGGAAAGGACAATGGTGGTTTTCTCTGGAGTCTTGCGAAACCGGACGCGATCGCCACAAAGTTCTTCCCCTTTTTTGTTTAAACTTAAATCAAAGATATCTAAGAAGCTATCCATGCTAAAGCGTCTCCCCCTCAACCAGTTTCAGGATTTTCAATAAACTGACTTTGGTTTCCGCTGTGGTTTCTCCCAGCAACCCGGCAATTTCTTGGGCAACTTTCATCTGGTTATCCACCACTTCATTCACTTTGGCAACGGTTTCTCGCTTCAGTTCGAGTAACTCTTTCTTCCGTTGCCACTCGTCGGTGATATCCACAATGATACAGGCGATCGCATTCTGATCCCGAATCGAAAACAGGACCTGACGCACATAGAGCTCGTACTTGGGATATTCTTTCTCTTTGCCGCGAATCACCTCATTGTTTTCCAAGACTCGCTGAAACTCATCCACGGTCCCCAATAAGCTAACCGCTGGTTTTCCCACGATTTCATCTGCCGTCACCTTAAACATTTTGCAAAATGCCGGATTGACAACGGCGATCGTCATCTCTTTATCCAAGACAATCAATCCATTTGGGTCATACTCCCACAGGAGTTCCCACAAGGTCTTTTCGCTAGATACCATTGTTATTGAACCACTGCTAAAATACTAGGTAAAATTTCTTCACTGAACTTGGTCTCGATATTCTCTGGGTTGATTTGAGTAAAAACTTTCTCCTTGAATTTCATCACAATTCCCACACTGCAAGTCTCCAAGCAAAACGACCCTTTCAGTTCAATTTTGTCCTCTAGTTCATACTGACTAATCAACGCTTGGAGTTGAGGCAATACCTCATACACTCCCAGTTGATGACAAGCAGAACCCATACATAAATAGAGATTTTCTTTGGTCATGATATCTCCCGTTTCGGTTGTCTCTTCACCGAGTTGGACCTAATCCGGCTGTTAAAACCCTGAAATTTTAGAATGAAACAGCCCTCCCCTTTAGTCCCTTACAACGGTAGGTTTTTACGCTCAACTGCACCTCCGGTCCCCGGACGTAAACACCTACTCTTGTAAGTCCTTCAGTCCCCCCTTCCCTGGGAGGGAAGGGGGGACTGGGGGTTAGATCTCCCCCTTTTAATGCCGATAAACCTCATTCACAACGGTCCCCGTGGCATCAATTAATTCCAGATGCAACGGCATTTGACCCGCTGCATGGGTGGAACAACTCAGACAAGGGTCAAAGGCGCGAATTCCTGCTTCAACTCGGTTCAACATTCCTTCTTGAATCTCATTGCCATGAATAAAATGTTGGGCAATTTGCGTAACCGTTTTATTCATGGCTAGGTTGTTTTGTCCCGTAGCAATAATCAGGTTTACTTTCTTAATTAACCCATTTTCATCCACCTTATAATGATGGAATAAAGTCCCGCGAGGGGCTTCACTGACTCCGATGCCTTCTAGGTTATTAATCCCAGCAGTGGCGCGAGTTCGGGGAGAAAGAACATCTGGGTCGTTTACCAGTTGTTCGATATGTTCAATGGCACAGAGAATTTCGATTAATCGGGCATAATGATAGTAGAAGGAAGATGTCGCCACACCACCGGCCCGATCGCGAAATTCTAGCAACTCTCTATCTGCTGCTTCTGTTCCCATCCGACTACAGATATTCACCCTTGCTAACGGTCCCACGCGATAAATTCCGTTGGGATATCCCAGGGGTTTATAATAGGGGAATTTCAGATAAGACCAGGATTCAACTGCTTCCCCGAGATAGGATTCATAGTCATCTTCGCTAAGATTGTCGGCGACGATATTGCCATCGCTATCGGTAAATCGGATATGTCCATCGTAATGTTCCCAGAGTCCATCTTTCCCGACTAATCCCATAAATAGGGAAGGGAATTTGCCAAAGGTTTCGACTTCGGTGGAAAAGCGGTCGAGGAGGTTTTTAAATAGACCCAGGGCGGTTTCGATGGTTTGGCGAGATTCTGGGAGGCGATCGCGAATCCAGGTGCAACTTTCTTCGGACAAGGGCGATCGCACCCCACCGGGAACTGCCCAAGAGGGGTGAATCTTTTTCGCCCCTAACAGTTCAATAATCTTTTGTCCAAATTGCCGTAAACGAATTCCACTGCGGGCCAAATCTGGATCGGCGGCAATCAATCCGAAGACATTCCGTTTCGCTGGGTCGCTATCCCATCCTAACAGAAAATCGGGACTACTCAGATGGAAGAAACTTAAGGCATGAGACTGAGTAATCTGGGCCAAATTCATCATCCGGCGCAATTTTTCCCCGGCAGGAGGAATTTTGACCGCTTGAATTTTATCCCCTGTTTTGGCCGAGGCGAGGAGGTGGGAGACTGGACAAATTCCGCAAATTCTAGCGGTAATTCCGGCCATTTCCCACATGGGACGACCTTCGCAGAATTTTTCAAATCCGCGAAATTCTACGACGTGGAAGCGGGCATCTTCCACTTCTCCGGCATCATCTAAATAGACGGAGATTTTGGCGTGCCCTTCGATGCGGGTGACTGGATCGATGACGATTGTTTTAGACATATTAGTTAACCACTGATTTCACTGATTTTCACAGAGGGGGAGAGAGGGGAGAGAGGGTCTCTCTCCTCGGTGAGTTGGGTTATCCGAATTTAATCATGGGGCGCCCTTTCATTTCGGGTAATTCACCCCGGAGGAGGGGTTCGACGGTTGCTAAAATCCGTTGGGCGGAGGGGGGACAACCGGGCATGAATAAATCGACATCGACGACTTCATGGACGGGACGGACGCGATCAAGCAGTTCGGGGACGATGCCCGGAAAATGGGGAAGTTGGCGGGTTTCGTCGCCTAATTCTAGGTAGCAACGTTTGAGGACGGTTTCCGCTTTTCCTAACATATTCCGCATCCCCGGAACGTTGGCGGTGACGGCGCAATCTCCGAAGGAAATTAGGAATTTGGTGCGCTTTCTTGCTTCGATGAGGAGTTCCATGTTTTCCTCGTTGGCGACTGCCCCTTCTACGAGGCAAACATCGACATTTTCGGGATATTCTTTGATATCAGAGGCAACGGGACTGAAGACGACATCGACTTTCTCGGCGAGTTCAATTAACCATTCGTCTAGGTCGAGAAAGGACATATGGCAACCGGAACATCCGCCTAACCAAACTGTCGCGAGTTTTATCTTGTCCATTGTTTGTTCTCCCTGGCATTCACGATAAATTCTAATTTGCTGCGATCGCGAGTCATTTCGGCAACGGTAGAACCTTTGCGGAAAATTGACCCGGTTGGACAAGCTTCGACACATTTGCCACAACTGGTACAGGCATCAACGCTTCCCCAAGGTTGATTTAATCCGGTGACAACTTTGGCGGCCACTCCGCGATAAGCGACGTCCCAAACATGAGCCCCTTCGATTTCGTCGCAAACTCGCACACATCTTGTACAGAGGATGCAACGGTTGTGGTCGATGCCAAATTGCGGGTGGGAAATATCAATTTCGCGATCGGGGAAACGATAGGGAAATCGACTGTGATCCATGCCAACTTCAACGGCCAAATCTTGCAGTTCACAGTTCTCATTGGCCACACAAACTGCGCAGACGTGATTGCCTTCGGAAAATAGCATTTCCACAATCATCCGCCGGTATTCTTGCAGGCGATCGCTGTCGGTGTTGATATCCATGCCTTCTGCCACTTGAGTTACACAAGACGGCAGCATTTTATTCACCCCGGCAATTTCCACCAGGCACAACCGACAAGCGCCCACATCGGTGACGCCGTTGAGATGACAGAGGGTGGGAATCCTAATCCCTGCTTCCTTTGATGCCTCCAGAATGGTTGTCCCCTCTTCGATCGCGAGGTCAACTCCATTAATTTTTAAGGTAACGACTGACATATCTTTTCTCTCTGTGTTAGATCGATAAGTTGCGATCGGGGCAACTTAAAAATTGCCCCTTCCTCTCCTAGGAAATCACCGATGCCCCGGTCCCAACGGGAACTTTCCCATTCGGACTGTCTTTCAAGAGGGCTAAATACTCCTCTTTGAAGTAGCGCAAGGTACTCATCACCGGGTTCGGGGCCGTCATTCCTAACCCGCATAAACTGGTGTTTTTCACCATGTCACACAGTTGTTCGAGTTTTTCAATATCCTGAAGCGTTGCCTCTTTATTCAGGATTTTGGTCAGCATTTGATACATCTGGACCGTCCCCGCCCGACAGGGAATACATTTCCCGCAGGATTCACCCCGGCAGAACTCCATATAAAATCGGGCAACTTCAACCATGCTGGTTTTTTCATCCATCACCACCATGCCGCCTGAACCCATCATCGACCCGATTTTTACCAGGGAATCGTAATCCACTGAGGTATCTAACATCGACTCGGGAATACAACCCCCAGAAGGTCCCCCGGTTTGCACTGCTTTGACTTTGCCATTGGGGACGCCACCGCCCATTTCTTCGACAATCTCACGCAGGGTAATCCCCATCGGGACTTCAATCAGTCCATTGTTCCGAATCTGACCCGTGAGGGCAAAGACTTTGGTGCCTTTGCTCTTTTCGGTCCCAATTCCGGCATACCAGTCGCCGCCTTCGCGGATAATCGCCGGAATGTTGGCAAAGGTTTCCACGTTATTAATTAACGTCGGCGATTTCCAGAGTCCTTCTTGGGCGGGATAGGGCGGACGCGGGCGGGGATTGCCTCGTCCCCCTTCAATAGATTGAATTAAGGCCGTTTCTTCCCCGCAAACAAAGGCCCCGGCGCCAATTCTAATCTCGATTTTAAAGTCAAAGGGGGAATCAAAAATTTGACTGCCGAGAATCCCGTATCTTTTCGCCTGTTTAATCGCCTTTTGCAACCGTTCGATCGCCAGGGGATATTCTGCCCGTACATAAATATATCCCTCCGTCGCCCCGATCGCATAAGCGGCGATCGCCATGCCTTCCAACACCCGATGGGGATCACTTTCCAACACCGACCGATCCATGAATGCCCCGGGGTCTCCTTCATCAGCATTGCAGATCACATACTTCTGCTGTCCGGGCATTTTCGCAACGGTCGCCCATTTCAACCCCGTGGGATATCCACCGCCACCCCGTCCCCGCAATCCACTCTTACTCACCTCATCAATGGTTTCTGTCGGGGTGAGGTCATGAATTGCTTTATATAGCGGTTCATATCCCCCCACGGCGATATATTCCTCAATCCGTTCAGGGTCAATTTTCCCACTGGTTTCCCGGACAATCCGCATCTGCCGCGCAAAAAATGGATGTTCCGGGTCCCCTTCTGCTGCACTTGCCGTCCCGCCATCGATCGCCTCAATAATGCTGGCGGCATCCGATGGGGTCACTTCTTCATATAACTTGTTCTGGGCCTCAATTTGGACCAACGGGCCCCGCCCGCAAAATCCCATACAACCCACGCCCACTACTTGGACGCGATCGCCCATCTTTTTCTCTTTACAAGTCTGTTCTAAATTCTTCTTGACGCCGAGGGAATTCGCCGCTTGACACCCCGTCGAAGTACAACAATGTACCCGAACAGGTTTCTGGGCCGTCCGTTCCTTCTCGCCAATCTCCCGAAGTTCCGCTAAATCCATAGTGTTCTAACCTCTCGCTTTCTGCCATTCAAGGAGGAGGGTTGTCTAAATCAGTGGGTGAAACCTTCTCCTTGTCACTAACTCTCTCACCCTACTTGATCCATCCTTTAATATGATCGAGTGCTTGTTCCGAAGTCTGCTTCCCAGCTACAGTTCCGTCATACACCACCACCGGCGCAATCCCACAGGCCCCAACACACCGGGCCGTGATTAAGGAAACTTCACCATCTGCGGTGGTTTCCCCTTGCTGAATCCCCGTCTGTTTCTCCAGGGAAGCGAGTACCTCACCCCCCCCTTTCACATAACAGGCGGTTCCCAAGCACACCACGCAGGTATGTGTACCACTGGGTTTCAGGGAGAACAAATGGTAAAATGTCGCCACCCCGTAAACCCGACTTAACGGCAGCTTCAGATTCCGCGCTACATACAGTAATACATCTTCTTCCAGATAACCAAACGCTTCCTGAGCTTTATGGAGTACCTCAATCAGCGCATCTTGTCGATACTGGTTCCGCTTCATCGTAATATCCAGTACCTTAAAGCGCTTATCCCCACTCGGATGTCCTGTTGCCGCTTTTTTTTCCTTCGGGGCAGATTTTTCTTGATCGTTGCTCTTTGCCGCAGTTGATTGCATAGCTTATATCCTTACTCTAAACCGTTATCTCCTGGAACTCAACCGTTCCTTTCTCCCTTAACTTTCCCCTTAGTCAGGGACTAGACCTTTCCTCTTTCCTCTTTTCTTTACCCTCCCCCTGTTCTTTCTCTACTGTACCGCTTAACTCTAAAACATTTCCATTTATTCTATAAATTTTTGTAATGTTTTTTTAAGACTGCTGTGAGAACGGCTTGAATACAAGCTGTTTATCCTATCATAGAAAATAGAGAAACTACCAATATTTTTAAACCTCTTAAGAATTCTTCCGGTTTTCTGAAAAATCTTGTCAAGATTAACCGACTGATCCCGCCCTAGTCTTGCTGTTTAACGCTAATGTCATCCCTAAAGCGGCAATCCTTATCAACTTCTTAACAGAATGTTAATTTTTAAAAATCTGGAAATTTTGATAATTGTTGTGCTAATGGGAATCCATCTGTCTAGGGTCTATTCCCGAGGGTAGACAGGTGCTTAGTTTAACAATAAAAAAGTTGCCAAAGTTAAGAATAAGCGATCGCCCATCATCTGCCGTCAAGTCACAAATTACCCAAACCCAAAAGGGGTATTTTCAAAATAAAACCGTTGCTAAAGTTACCGAAATCCACTCTTAAAATAAATTTAAGAATTGGGAGATGGGGCGTGGGTCATTTGTCATTTGTCATTTGTCATTTGTCATTGGTCATTGGTCATTGGTCATTTGTCCTTTGTCATTGGTTGATGGGGGAATGGGGGGATGGGGGAGATGGGGGAATGTTCGTAGTAACGACTTCAGTCGTTCTCTTCAGTTCGTAGTAACGACTTCAGTCGTTATCCATGTTCGTAGTAACGACTGAAGTCGTTATCCCCCCCCTCCCCCGTCAACAAATCCGAGGCAACTGTTCCCCACTTAGCATATCCAAAATCCGACTCGCCCCAATTTGACTCCGCAACGTCACCAAACCCTGACCCGTCGCCGTCACCGTCCCGATCGCCACCGCATCTACCCCCAACGGATGCGACTGCATCACCGCCAAAGCGCGACTGGCACAGTCTGCCGGAACAAACGCTACAAATCGCCCCTCATTCGCCACATACAGCGGGTCAAACCCCAAAATCTCACAAGCACCCCGGACCTGTTCCTGCACTGGAATCGACCGTTCATCAATGGCAATCCCCACCCCTACAGATGTGGCAATTTCATTTAACGCACTGGATAACCCCCCGCGAGTCAAATCCCGCAAACAATGGATTTCGATGCCAGCATCCAGTAACTGTAAGACAAGAGAGGCGATCGCCGCTGAATCACTCTCAATCGTCGTTTCAAACTCCAACCCCTCACGGACTGCCATAATCGCAATCCCATGTCGTCCCAAATCCCCATTAATCAGCAACACATCCCCTTCACGCACGGATTGAGGCGCGATCGCCTGAGAATGTTCAATCATCCCCACCCCGGCAGTATTGATAAAAATCCCATCTCCCTTACCGCGATCGACCACCTTGGTATCCCCCGTCACAATTTGTACCCCCGCTTTCTCTGCTGCCGCCTGCATCGACTGGACTACCCGCCACAGAGTCTCCATTGGCAACCCCTCCTCCAAAATAAACCCTGCCGTCAGATACAAAGGACGAGCACCACTCATCGCCAAATCATTCACCGTCCCATGAACCGCCAAGGAACCAATATCCCCACCGGGAAAAAATAGCGGACGAATCACATAAGAATCCGTCGTCATCGCAATCCGAGTTCCCGGCAACGTCAACGCCACCGAATCATGAGGAACCCCATCCGCTGTCCCAAACACCGGCAAAAACATCCGTTCAATCAACTGGCGCATCAACGTTCCCCCACCCCCATGCGCTAACAACAGATGAGGATATTGAGAAATCGGAATCGGACAGGTTAGGGCAAAATCTTCTATCATGGCGACTGCTTCTATTGACTAAAGGATATTCTACCCCTCAACCTGAACTCCAAATCCTCCATCGTCTACCGTAAAACTCCTGTACCCCTGCGCTAGTTTTACCCAACCCGCTGAATTTTATCGGGTTGAGAAATAAATCCCCTGAAAGAAGGACTATCCAGAACTTTACCCCCTAGCACCTTCTTAAATCACTATGCATCCCTCCCAAACACAGAATCCGACCCCAAAACCCGCTCATCCCTTGACTCGCCGTCACTTCTTGAAATTAGGCGGGTTATCCAGTCTCGGCTTTTTAGCTGCTGTAGCAGGTCCCAATTTTGGGGGCAAAATAGCCAAAGCACAAGCACCACAAATCCCCCAACTTTCTTCCTGGAAATTTACCACGGTTCAGGTGAATGAAACCGGAGAAATCATTCAAAAAGTTTGCAAAGAAGTCCCCTATTTTAGGGAAACCCTAGTCAAGGGGATTGGTATTGATTTAATCCAGATTCCTGGGGGGAATTTTTTGATGGGTTCCCCTCCTACAGAATTAGAACGATATGACAGTGAAGGGCCTCAACATTCGGTGACTTTGCCAGACTTCTTTTTAAGTCAATCTCCCATCACTCAGGCACAGTGGCAAGCAGTAATGAGAAACAATCCCTCCACTTGGCAGCAAGACAATTTACCCGTGGAAAATGTCTCCTGGTATGATGCGGTAGAATTTTGTCACCGACTGGGGCAAAAAACGGGTCGGAGGTATCGTCTGCCATCAGAAGCGGAATGGGAATATGCCTGTCGCGCAAACAGCACCACGCCCTTTTATTTTGGTGAGAAAATCACCGCAGAGTTAGGGAATTATGATGAAGTTTTGACAGGAATTCCTCACCACCAACCCACCCCGGTTGGCAGTTTTCCAGCGAATGGGTTTGGATTGGTGGATATGCATGGCAATCTCTGGGAATGGTGTCAGGATTTGTGGCATAATAGTTATGAGGGTGCGCCGACAGATGGCAGTGCCTGGGAAGTTGGAGGAAATCCAGAATTTCGGATACTGCGTGGCGGGTCCTGGCATGATTTACCGTGGTATTCTCGGGCGGCGCAACGGTTTGGCAAGGAACCGGATTCTCAAGAGGCGATCGCTGGTTTTCGGATTGCTGTTTCTTGAAGGGTTTTGTTGTAGGGAACCACGGATTTCACGGATTGACACAGAGAAGAAAAGGAGGAAAAGAGAATGAATAGGATGAAGAAAGTTGTCGGAATTGTGGGCAGTTATCGCAAGGGCGGGACGATTGATTCCGTGGTGAGTGAGGTGCTGGCAGAAGCGCAGAATCAGGGTGCAGAAATTTCCAAGATTTATCTCCAAGACCGCCAGATTGAGTTCTGTACGAATTGTCGGGTTTGCTTACAGGAACCGGGACCGGAAAGAGGGGACTGTGTACTCCAGGATGAGATGGATGGGATTTTGCAGGAAATTGAGGCAGCGGATTCTTTGGTAATTGGTGCGCCGGTTAATTTTGGGAATGTGAATGCCCTGACTCAACGGTTTTTAGAACGGTGTGTTTGTTATGGATATTGGCCCTGGAATACCCCAGGACCACAAATGCGAAAGTCTGAAGCGACTAAGAAGGCGGTACTCATTTCCTCCAGTGCAGTTCCTGGGTTTATTGCCCGTTGGTTATCCGGTGCAATTAAAAGTTTGAAGTCTTTGGCGAAAATGTTGGGGGCCAAACCCATTGGGGTGATTTTTGTGGGAAAAGTTATTTCAAAACAAGGGGGTTTGTCGGATAAAATTAAACGGCAGGCGCGGAATTTGGGTCATGAGTTGGTGGGTTAAATATAACCACAGATTACACAGATTGACACCGAAAATTCTCAGTGCAAATCTGTGTAATCTGTGGTTTAGTATTTACTGACAGTCTAAGGTTTTCATGGCAATGTCGGTGGTCAAAAAGATGCGATCGCGGCCAATCAATTCGGTAAATCCAATTTTTTCCAGTTTATCCAAAACTGGCCCTTTGACTTCGGCCAGATAAAAGTCTATGCCGACGCTCTTTAAGTCATAGATTAAATTCTTTAAAGTTTCTAACCCGCTGCCATCAATCATATTTACTGCGCTACAAATTAAAACTAAATGTTTGATATCCGCCTGGTTAGCAATGGCATTTTGCACATAATTTTGTAAGTATTTGGCATTGGCAAAATATAGACTCTCATCAATCCGAATGGCTAAAACATGAGGGCAGGTTTTGACGGGATGGCGTTGGACGTTACGAAAATGTTCCGTATTTTCAATGCGCCCGACAATGGCAATATGGGGTTTACTGGTGCGCCATAAATGCAGGGCCAAAGAAATGGCAGCACCAATCAGAATTCCAGTTTCTACGCTGGTGGCGAGGACGGCAATAAAGGCGGCACACCAGGCGATCGCATCTCCTTTATCATATCCCCACAGTCGTTTTAATGTCCCAAAATCCAACAAATTAGCGACAGCTACTAAAATAATGGCGGCTAAAATTGTTTGGGGTAAAAAATAAAATAAGGGAGTTAGAAACATCACCGTAATCGCAATCACGACTGCCGTAATGATCGATGCTAATCCCGTATTTGCACCCGCCGCAAAATTCACCACGGAACGACCCAATCCCCCTGTCACCGGGTATCCCCCGGTAAAGGCAGCACTGGCATTGGCGGCCCCTAATGCAATTAATTCCTGATTCGCATCCAGTTTTTGGCGTTTCTTACTGCCTAAAAAACTCCCCACGGCAAAGGCTTCCATAAATCCCACAAAGCTAATCGCTACAGCAGCAGGAAATAACTGTTGTAGAGTATTCCTATCAAAAATTGGCAGGGAAATGGGTGGCAATCCTTGGGGAATCGTTCCCACCACTTTCACTCCGGCAATTTCATCTAATCTCAATCCCCAAACCAATAGCGAACTGACAATCACCAGCAGCAACGGCGCGCTTTTGGTAATCGGGACGATCGCCACTTCTGAGACTCGCCATTGTTTCAGATAAGTTTTGACTTGTTTGTTAAAAAAGATTAAAATACCCAAGGCCGTTAACCCGAGCATCAGGGTAACCCCGTTGGTATTTCCCACTTCTGCGCCTAAATAGGAAACCAGTTGCACAAATGACTCGGTTTGGGGAATTCTTACCCCCAATAAATGTTTAAGTTGGCTAAACCCAATCAAAATAGCCGCTGCACTAATAAATCCCGAAATTACGGACTGACTCAGAAAATTAACCAAAAAACCGATGCGAAAGACTCCCATGAGAATTTCAATAATTCCCACTATCAAAGCTAGGGTTAAGGCTAATCCTAAATATTCTGCCGTATTTTCCGCAGCAAAGGCGCTAACGGCGGCGGCAACCATCAGGGAATCCACCGCAGCCGGTGCAACGGAAAGGTTGCTACTGGTTCCTAAACAAGCATAGACAATCAGGGGTAAAATGCTGGCATATAACCCCACTTCTGGCGGTAATCCCGCCAGCATTGCATAAGCCATGCCTTGCGGAATCAGCAAGCTGGCGACGATAATTCCAGCGGTTATATCTCCCACTAAATACTCGCGCCGGTAATGCAGTCCCCAATTTAAAATAGGAATATACTGTTTGATTGCGTTCATCAAAAGTCTCGGTTAAAAAGTAGGGTGATTTCCCTGATTAATTGTAGGGTAACCGGATTCAAAGTCCCTCTCCCCCTGAGCTAAGTCGAAGGGTTGGGAGAGGGATTTAGGGTGAGGGCCTAAGTAGGGTGATTTCCCTGATTAATTTTAGGGTAACCAGATTCAAAGTCCCTCTCCCCCCTGAGCTAAGTCGAAGGGTTGGGAGAGGGATTTAGGGTGAGGGCCTAAACAATGGCGGGTTTTCCACAATCTTCATTGGCAGGAACAGCTTCGGCAATTTTCTTGGGATTGGGCAAATTTAGGTTGTTCATTTGTTCGATGAAACTGTCGCGGTCTTTGCCGACAAACCGAGGATTATGGTTTTTTTCTTCAATAATGGTGGAGACGGTTCTGCCTTTATAGTCGTGACCGGGATAGACGAAGGTTTTATCGGGTAAGGTGAAGATTTTTTGGGTAATACAATCATAAAGTAATCCGGGATCACCGCTTTGAAAATCGGTGCGTCCACATCCGCGAATCAGTAGGGAGTCTCCGGTTAAAATGCGATCGCCATTGACGAGATAGGCATTATGGCTATCCGTATGTCCCCAGGTGGCGATCGCCTTAATTTCGATGTCCCCAACCTGCAAAATTTCCCCATCTTTAATGAAGCGATCGGCACAGGCAGCACTGGCATTCTCAGGGACGACTCCCTGACAGTTGGTGCGCGATCGCAACTCTCCAGTCCCAGTGATGTGATCCGCATGAATATGGGTTTCCAAGCAGTAGCGCAAGGTTAATCCCAACTCTTCCAGCAGTTGCAAATCGCGATCGACTTGCTCAATAACCGGATCGACTAATACCGCTTCTTTGGTGGTTTCGTCAGCAATTAAGTAAGTATATGTACTGGTTTCTTTGTCATAGAGTTGGCGGAATAGCATGGGTCTTTTCTCCTTAGCTGTTAGGGATTTTCCAGTGGTGGGGTTGACTCGACCTGAGTTAAGCAGCCTCCTGGAGAGGCGATCGCCTTGGGTCCTGAGGTACGATGGGTCGCCTCTACCCTGAGCCAATCGAGACAACTTGACATTTATGGATGTACTACTATATAGTAATAGAATAAGCTAAAATTGACAAGTAAAATAGTGGAAGGCTAGACTTGAGTAAATCTACTCAAACCTGACTCCGGGGAATTCTCATCCCGAACTAGATTAATTTCACTAAACGTTCTCAATCTTTCACTGATTCATGACAACCCACGGTTGTCTATAGCGGTTCGGTGGACTGATGCGGTACTTTTTTGCATCCCCTCGGATGTTCTGGGCCGCCGACGGTTTGGGGCCGCCATCGCTGTACCTTATGGACATGAGAAAGGCTATATCCTCAATTAAATTAACCCACTAAGAGGCTAACAATGACGACGAACCAAACCAATCAACTGCTCGATATTGACGCTCTGACTTTGAAAAATGGCCTAGATGAGCAAAAAATTACCTTGATTGATGTGCGAGAACCGGGGGAATTTTCTGGGGAACATATTAAAGGAGCGACCCTATTACCCCTGTCTCAATTTGACCCCAAATCGCCTAAATTGCAGGGGGAAAAAGATATCGTTCTCTACTGTCAAAGTGGCAACCGTTCCCGACAAGCGGCGCAAAAACTCTTAGCAGCAGGAGTTCCCGAGGTGATGCAACTCAACGGGGGAATCAATGGCTGGAAACAAGCCGGATATCCGGTAGAAGTGAATAAAAATGCCCCGATTTCTATTTTCCGTCAGGTGCAAATTGTGGCCGGAACCCTGGTGTTTACCGGGACGGTCCTCGGTCATTTTGTTAACCCAGGGTTTTTAATTCTGAGTGGGTTGGTGGGAGCCGGTTTACTCTTTGCTGGCATTAGTAATACTTGTGCAATGGGAATGCTATTAGCTAAACTGCCTTATAATCAAGTCAAGTAGTCAATAGAATTTGAAGGCATAAAAAACAGGGGTATAGCGGCTGGCTATACCCCTGTTTTTTATGCTTTTTCTGAAATCCCCTCCGGTTTGTGAGGGTTTTTTTTGAGGGGATATCCGACGCGATTTCCCTGGGTATTTATACTGGTAGGAGGCGATCGCCGTCAGAATCTCAGAATTCCTCCTATCTCCCTGCGAATATGAGAGATTTTTCTACCCTTGAGAGGCGATCGCCTTTTCTCGGCTAAAAGCCTGAATAGCCAGTGGGTTCAGCTTTGTGGTTTTTTTTTGCTAAATATTAAGAAATGTAACAAAATTACCATTTTCTGAGAAAAGTTTTGTAACATAACTCTATGACGATAAACCAAAATCACGAGATCACATCTGTGTCGAACAATCCGAGGTGGATCGAATCGTCCTTGATTTAACGTTAAATTACCCCCGAAATCATCATGTTTAGTAATGTCGGAACTTTAGATAGAATTGTGCGATTACTCTTCGCCGCCAGTCTGCTGTATGCCGGATTGAATCTCTATGCCGGGACCAACTTAGGTCTGGGATTAGATGTCGCCGCAGCCTTACTCACCTTCAGCGGATTGGTTGGATTTTGCGGACTGTATCGGTTGTTAGGGATTAGCACCCGCAAATCCCCAAACTAACCCCGTTCACTTCCCTGCCAACTCAGAAAATTAGCAAATCTTCACAACATCACAATGGATAATAGTCTTCCCATCGAAAGTCCTTCCATGTCGCGCCGCCAGTTGCTCAACTTCCTCACCGGAAGCGTTGTCGCTGCAACGGCCTCTGCCGCTGCTTATCCCGTCGTCAAATACTTTATTCCCCCCCAGGAAACCACCGAAGGCGGCGCGATTCTAGCCAAGGATATCTTAGGCAATCCCATTCCCGCCAGCCAAATTTTAGCTGAACCCCCGGGGACCCGCGCCTTAGTAGCAGGATTAGCCGGAGATCCGACTTACTTAACTGTTCAAAAAGATGCTACAATAGATCCGACGGGAATCGTTGATAGCTGCACCCATTTAGGCTGCACGTTTCCTTGGAATAACATTGACCAAGAATTTCAATGTCCCTGTCACGGTTCTCGCTACAACTCTGATGGGTCTGTCTTACGCGGACCCGCACCGCTGCCGCTGAAATTGGTCCATGTGGCCGTCAAAGACAATGCCATTTGGATTGCACCTTGGACCGAAATTGACCCGCGTACCGGGGAAAAACCTTGGTGGGTCTAAATCACATCATTACAAGTACACAGGAGAATAGGCGATGAAAATTGCCGTAACCAGTCAAAATAAAACCAGCATCACGGAACACGCCGGACATTGCCAGAAGTTTTGGATCTACGAAACCAAAGACGGCGAAATTATCGAGAAAAAATTGGTGGAGTTATCTGCGGACCAATCTTTTCATCACTGTTCCTCGAATGAACCGCATCCTTTAGATGACGTGCAAGTGTTAATTTCCGGCAGCATGGGACCGGGGTTGATGCGACGCTTGGAACGAAAGGGCATTGAAGGGGTGATCGCCAAGGAAACTGATTTAGATCGGGCGGTGAAAGCCTATCTGGACGGTTCTTTAGTCCGGGAAGAATCCGAATGTCACCGAGGACATCGCGGCAATCATAAAGGTCAAAACCGGCATCAAAACCGGCATCAACATCGGCATCAACACCGGCATCTCTGTACATCCGGTCAACCGATTGAACGGACCTAAACCCTCGGTTCAGTTGTCCGATGAATTCAAAAACTATCTAGGTTTCAATGGGTTTCTGGGATAGCTGAACTGACAACAAATGTAGGGGCGATTCGCGAATCGCCTCTACATTTAGGATTGGCCCTCCAAAAATGCGTAAGTTCTGTTTCGGGTTTGGGTATTCCTGATTTCATCCGATACCGAAGTTAGGGTTTAGGACATTATTCTTCTATTTCTTCATCTAAAACAATGTGGGCGAGTTCAATTACAGCGTATTTTCATTACTTCGGGTTCATGTTGGCTTTTGCCGCCCTGACGGTAGAGTTTTTTAACCTCAAAAAAGACATGACTCTTGATGAAGCCAAACGAGTGGCTTTTGCAGATTTGGCTTATGGGATAGCGGCGACAGCTATTCTGATCACGGGAGTATTGAGAGTGCTTTATTTTGGCAAGGGAACGGATTATTATCTGAACAATCCGTTTTTTTATGCCAAAATGGGAGTGTTTATTCTGGTGAGTTTATTCTCCCTGTATCCGACCTTTACCTTTATTTTGTGGTTTAAAGATTTACAAAAAAATCAGCCTCCCGCTGTGGAACTTGAGCGGGTCACCCAACTGACTTGGCTGATTAAAGCAGAATTATTGGGGTTTACAATCTTGCCGCTGCTGGCAGCAGTGATGGCGAGAATGAGTGGATGGAATTAAGGGAAAAACAGCAGGGCTTTCTCCAAGACAGCAAGAGGAGAAAAGAACTAATGATTGAAATATCAGGGAAATTCAGGGGAGTTTGTTAGTTGGGTATGAACAATTTTTTGGGGATTACCGTTTTAGTAGAAAATACGGCATCGACGAGAGGATTGCTGGGGGAACATGGACTTTCTTATTACATTGAAACCGCCAATTCTCGGATTTTATTTGATACGGGACAGGGATTAGCGCTGAAACACAATGCTCAACAGTTGGGAATTTCTTTGCCGGAGATAGATACCCTGGTTTTGAGTCATGGTCATTACGATCATGCGGGGGGTTTAATGACGGTATTAGAAACCTCTTATCCTCGATTATTTCTGCATCCATCGGCCCTCAATCCCAAATTTAGCCCCCGAGGGGATATTGGTTGTCCGATTCAGGATCCTGATATTCTGGCCCAGAAATCTAGGGAGGTAATTTGGACTGAAACTCCTACAGAAATTGTTCCTGGAGTTCATGTCACCGGGACGATTCCCCGGGTTCATCCATTAGAGGATACGGGTGGTCAGTTTTGGCAAGATGAGCAGCAGAATCAGGTGGATTTGATGTTAGATGACCAAGCCTTATTTATCGACACAATGGAAGGAGTGCTTGTAATTTTAGGCTGCGCTCATGCGGGAGTGATTAACACCCTGAATTATATTGCTACCCTGACGGGTGAAGATAAGTTTTATGGGGTGATTGGGGGAATGCATCTGTTGAATGCGAGTCGCGATCGCCTGCAAGCGACGGCAGAAACCTTTAGAAAGTATGACCTGCAACTGATTGGGGCAAACCACTGCACGGGAATGATGGCCCAGGCGTTTTTATGGCAGGAGTTTGCGCTAAAATGTAGGAGTTGTTCGGTAGGAACTCGTTTATTTTTTTGACGATAAAAGCCAGCAATTTAATCCCGAACGAGAGGAAGTAACTCCATGAAAAAAATTGTACAAACCTTATGTTTAATCCTGTTCTGCTGTTTGTTGATGGAAACAGCTTTCCCCGGACCAGTCCAGGCGGTTTCAACTCCATCTGACGCCGCATTTTCAGAGGCGATCGCCGAGTTCCTCGATGACATTCCTGGGGATTATTACACCATCATGGATATCCCGGAACTCAAGCGGAAAGCAGACCAGGACAATGCCCTGTTAATTGATGTCCGACAACCCGGTGAATATGCATCCGGGCACATTCCTCAAGCCATTAATATTCCCCTGAGAACTTTACCAGAAAATCTCGATAAAATTCCCCAAAATCGCCCGGTCATTCTCTATTGTACGACGGGATATCGCACGGGCATCGGTGTGATGACGTTGCGACTGTTAGGATATACTAACATCAGTGCATTTCCCCCGAGTATTCAAGGGTGGAAAGCGGCGGGAGAACCGTTGGAGAAGTAAACATTCTATCATCAACCTCATGAATCATTCTGAATCAATTTTCTGAATTCCCTTGGAACAGTAGTTTTCCTGATTCTGGAATTTTTAACTAAGATTTTTGAGAGTGGCCTTCCAGGGTTAACCGATATCAGGAAACTCTGACAAAATCTGGAAATCTTGAGAGTGGAAACCCGAAGGTTTATAGTTTGGGGTTCAGGATTGGCTAAACCGCAGCAATCCTGAACCCCAATAGTTTGAATAAATGGGGTATGGTGACCGTCAAGCCTGGGGAGTCACCATGATAAACTGTTTTCATCAAACGGTTACTGTCCACTCATCCTTTAACGAGAAACCCCATGAACAGTGAAGAGATTCAAAAACGATATCTTGAAGGCGATCGCACCTTTCGGAAAGCTAATCTCCGGGAAGCGGATTTAATTGACGGTCATTTCCACGGCATCAACTTGAATGAGGCTGATTTACGCCAAGCGCGACTCGGTAAAACTGACTTCAGTCGCGCCAGTTTTCGAGAGGCAGATTTGAGCGAAGCAATTCTGTGGGGAACTGATTTAACTGAGGCGGATTTGTATCGCGCTAATCTCAGGGAAGCGGATTTAAGTGGTGCCAAGCTGACTTATGCCAATTTAGAGTTAGCCAACCTCAGTAAAGCCAGTTTATGTGGTGCCAATTTAGTCGAGAGTCGGTTATCTCGGGCGAACTTGTTTGCAGCGGATCTCCGTCCCACTTCTGACCAAGTAACGGATTTGGGTCGGGCTGTCTTAACTTATGCGGATTTATGCTATGCCAACCTCAGTGGCGCGTTGTTGTATCAAACGGATTTAGAACGTACCAAGCTCTGTCGCGCTCATCTGAATCGGACCTTTCAACAGGATGCAGCAGATTTGAGTGAAGCGATGTTACGGGAGGCAGACTTGAGTTTTGCTGACTTGACAGGGGTTAATTTACGCGGGGCTGATTTACGTGGGGCTGATTTGACTGGCGCGATTCTGATTGATGCCAATTTAGAAGATGCGATCATGCCCGATGGCACCCGTTACGAAAAATCCAACTGATTTAGGATGGGTTTTGGTGCCGTGAATCGGTATGATATGAAAGTGATTTTTGGCCCGAGGCCGATCGCCAGTTGCGGGGGCGTCTGAACCCAATCCCACCGTTCCCACCCCCCATCAATTCCCGGTTTGTTGTTCAAGGAGTAATCAAAGGTTATGGCCTATCTCTGGTTTAAGTCGTTTCATATTATTGGCTTTGTCGCTTGGTTTGCCGGATTGTTTTATTTACCCAGGCTGTTTGTTTATCATATTGAAGCCAGTGACCGCCCGGAAGCCGTTAGAGCCGCGCTCAAAACCGAGTATAACCGCATGGAAAAACGGCTTTACAAATTAATTATGATGCCTGCGATGATTTTTACCATTGTCATGGCCGCTGGCATTATCTACAAGGAACCCGGTGTTTTCAAAGAAACTTGGCTTCATGTCAAACTGTTGTTAGTCTTGGCCTTAGTCGGCTTCCATTTTTACTGTGGTCGCGTGATTCGTCAATTGGAAGAGGGAACTTGTTCCATTAGTGGAATCCAAATGCGACGACTCAATGAAGTTCCTACTATTATACTCGCTTTAGTCGTGTTTTTAGCGATTTTCAAAAACAATTTTCCGACGGATATTGTTACATGGGGAACCATTGCCGCAATTATCGCCTTTGCGGTGATTATTCAACTCTATGCTCGCAAACGGCGCTTGCAAGAACAGGGAGAATTGGAGGCATCCAGTTAGGGAACTCCCAACAATAAACTCTTCAAAATCTTTTAGAAGAGATCCCCCCAACCCCCCTTAAGAAGGGGGGCTTTTCCAATTCTACCAAATTTCTAATGCAAAACTTTTTTTATCCAAATCCCTTAATTTCTTGATGTTCCATGAACCGATCGCCCTTCGAGTTCCAGTTCAAGGGCGATCGGCTCACCCCCTCAGTAGACTTCTTGCAAACTTCTAAAAAGCCCCCCTTCTTAAGGGGGGTTGGGGGGATCAATCCGGATTTTTGCAAAAGGTCTACTGTTATCGCACCGTTCCCCGTAATGCCTCCGCATCAATGTCTTTAAGCAAATAAATCCGCAGCAAATGGCCGACAATCGACAGTTGAAAGGGTAATTTCTTCAACCCCTTGAGCCACTTCGGTTGAGAACTGGCCTCAATTTCCGACAGCTTCTCATTCAAGTCACAACAGCGCTGTAACCGAGGGAAAAACTCCGGATGTTCCGTATTCAAACCCGAGGGAAATGCTCGCAATGCGGTTTCATTGGTTTTGCGAATCACTTCCTGATCAAACTCCGTCGGGTCGATTCCCAAAGCATGATAAAATCCCGTCCGTTCATGCACTGTTAAAGTATGGGTGGCGAACACCGTCAGCAGGAAAAAGCGACTCCACAACCGGGATGTCCAGGTTTGCCACAGTTTCGGTTGCGATCGCAGCAGGGCCTTGAAAATATCCCCATGCCGGTTCTCATCCTGACACCAGCTTTCAAAATAGTTGAACAACGGATAAAACTGATGCTCTGGATGCTGTTCCAGATGCCGATAAATAATAATATAACGCCAATAGCCAATCTTCTCCGACAGATAAACCGTGTACAACACCCATTCAATCGGGAAAAACGTATAAACCCGATGTTTGGTCAGATAGCTCAAATCCATCGTACAGCCAAAATCTGCCATCGCCTTATTTAAAAATCCGGCATGACGCGCTTCATCTCTTGCCATCAAACTAAACATTTCCGCCAGCAGAGGACTGCGCTGTTTCAGGTTGCGCGAGAGTTCCTTAAACAGCAGAAACCCGGAAAATTCCGACACACAGGACCGTTCCAAATAATCAATAAAGGCTTGGCGTGTTTCTCCGGTAATATGGTCCCAGGATTGAGCGAACTCCTCATTCCTCACGAAGTGATGGCGGTTGTAGTCCGCCCGCATTTCCTCTAGCATCGCCTGCAACTCAGTATCTTGGGCGGATAAATCGAGGTTGGCGGTTTTTTCAAAGTCGGTTGTATAAAACCGGGGGGTCAGGATATTTTCCTTTAGGGCCTTAGTTTTGGTGACGGACATCTCGGCAGTGGCCGGGGAGGGGGTGGAAATCATGGCTGGCTCCTCTGAGATAACTTAATAGCTCTCAAGTTATAATACTTTTTCAAATTTGAAAAGACCCTTACCCCAGAAACTTAACAATCGTTAACGTTGGCTAACTGTTAAGTTATGTAACAACCTATTGCTTTATCGCTGTATGGCTATATACTAGCTAAAGTCGGTCGCGTTGTCCCTTGCGGGAGATGGCCCCAACCGGCATTACCCAGATAAATCTGAAAGGAAAAAAGTCATTTAACATGAGCCAAGATTTAGCCACCCGCCTGAGAGAAGGAACCCAAAAGTCCCATACTGCCGCTGAAAATACCGCCTATATGAAATGCTTCCTCAAAGGGATTGTCGAACGGGAGCCATTCCGCAAGTTGCTCGCCAATCTCTATTGGGTGTATCGAGTGCTGGAAGAAGCGATGCGACAACACCAGGATGATCCGGTAGTTGGACCGATGTATTTCCCCGAACTCAACCGCACGGCGAATCTGGAAAAAGACCTCGCCTTTTATTATGGTGAAAACTGGCGCGAGCAGATTGTCCCCTTAAATGCGGGTCAGATTTATGTTAATCGCTTGCAGGAATTAGCGAAGACAGACCCGGCACTGCTGATTGCTCATGCCTATACTCGCTATATGGGAGACATCTCCGGGGGTCAAAGTTTAAAAAAGATTATCCGATCGGCTCTTGATTTGCCGGAGAATCAAGGCACATCCCTTCATGAATTTGATGAAATTCCCACCGTCGAAGCGCGACGGGCGTTTAAAGAGAAGTATCGGGATGCTTTGAATTCCTTGCCTGTGGATGAAGCAACCATTGAACGGATTGTGGAAGAAGCCAATTATGCGTTTCATCTGAATCGAGATGTGATGCATGAGTTGGAAGATGATGTCAAAGCGGCGATCGGGGATCATGTCTTTGAGTTGCTCACGAAGCAGGATAAACCGGGAAGTACCGAGAGACATTCTCGCCATTCTGCATCGATAGCGGCAGAAGTAGGAGCTTGATTTTTTGAAGTTTAATTGAAAGAACCCCACCCTAACCCTCCCCTAGAATCAGGGGAGGGGACCGGAGGGGAGAACCCCACCCTAAACCTCCCCTAGAATCAGGGGAGGGGACCGGAGGGAGAGATGTTGAGCCATTGAGTTGTAAACGCTACTTAAACTATTCATGAACGCTTTAATTTCTACCGTTGAATTTGATGCTGATTTGCTGAAAAAGTATGACCGCCCGGTGCCCCGTTACACTAGCTATCCACCGGCGACGGAATTGAAACCTGAGTTTGAAGAAGTAGGGTTTAGAGCCTCTATTGCGGTTAGTAACTATAAGAAAACTCCCCTTTCGCTATATTGTCATATTCCCTTTTGTGAAACCCCTTGTTATTTCTGTGGGTGCAATACCATCATCACCCAGCGGAAAACTCTGGCTGAACCTTATTTGGAGTATTTGACTCGTCACATTCGGGCAATGGCGGAACTGGTGGATACCAGCCGGTTGGTGAATCAAATGCACTGGGGGGGAGGGACGCCGAATTATTTATCGCTTCCTCAAGTTGAGCAGTTGTGGAATACGATTAATCAGTATTTCCGGTTTGAGGAAAATGCGGAGGTTTCGATTGAGGTGAATCCCCGGTTTTTAGATAAAAACTATCTGTTGTTTTTAAAAAATTTGGGATTTAACCGGATTAGCTTTGGGATTCAAGATTTTAATCCCAAAGTGCAGGAAGCAGTGAATCGAGTTCAGCCGGAAGCGATGCTGTTTCAGGTGATGGATTGGGTGCGGGATGCGGGATTTGAGAGTGTGAATGTGGACCTGATTTATGGGTTGCCGTTTCAAACTTTGGAGACGTTCCGGGATACGATTCATAAAACGACGCAACTGGATCCGGACCGGATTGCGGTGTTTAATTTCGCCTATGTGCCTTGGTTAAAACCTGTGCAGCGATTGATTCCGGAGGAGGCACTGCCCCCGGTATCAGAAAAGATGGATATTTTAAAGATGGCGATCGAGGATTTAGGGGCAGCGGATTATCAGTTTATTGGCATGGATCATTTTGCCAAACCCAATGATGAGTTGGCGATCGCCCAACGGGAGGGCCAACTCCATCGGAACTTCCAGGGATATACCACTAAACCGGAATCGGATTTAATTGGGTTGGGGATGACTTCCATTAGTATGCTCCATGATGTCTATACCCAAAATCACAAACGCTTGAAAGACTATTATCAAGCGCTTGATTGCAATCAGTTACCGATTGAAAAGGGGGTTAACCTGATCGCTGATGACATCCTGCGCAGGATGGTGATTATGGAGTTGATGTGCCAATTTGAACTATCCAAGAATGAGTTTGAGCAAAAATATCATCTCAGCTTTGATTGTGATTTTGATGAGTATTTTGCCACCGAACAATTGGAGTTACACCAGTTAGAAGCCGATGGATTAGTTTGCCTTTCTCCTAATCATATTGAGGTAACTCCATCGGGACGGTTGCTGGTTCGGAATGTGGCTGCTGTTTTTGACACTTATCTGAGCAAGAAAGCGTTGAACAGTTTCTCTAAAGCAATTTAGAGCAAGGCTCAAGTTGAGGGTTTGCTCTGCAATTCAATCCCTCGTTTGTAGTCCTGACATCTTGCAACCTTCTCAAAACCGGCGGGGGATAAATCCCCCGCCTCATAGCTAAAGTCGGTTTTAACCGACTAAAAATCTCACGGGATAAGACTTTCAGTCGGTTTCAACCGACTTGATTCTGTTAGGCGGGGGATTTATCCCACGCCGGTTGTTGCTGCTTTAGGGTATTAGTTTTTGCTGAAATTATTGTGTGTTTGAGGAAGTGTATATGCAGTTAGAATCGATGCCAAATTCTCCGGAAAATCAATCCAAATTGAATTGGGTGATTACGGGATTTTTTATCGCCATTCATTGCCTTGCTTTATTAGCACCCTGGTGTTTTTCCTGGTCCGCATTAGGGGTAATGCTATTACTGCACTGGTTTTTAGGAAGTATTGGCATTTGTTTAGGCTATCATCGCCTATTGAGTCACCGGAGTTTTCAAGTTCCGAAATGGCTGGAATATGCGATCGCCCTCATCGGTGCATCGGCACTCCAAGGCGGGCCGATTTTTTGGACTGCCGGACATCGGTTACATCATGCCTATACCGAAGATGAAATCAAAGACCCCTATTCGGCACGCAAGGGCTTTTGGTGGAGTCATCTGCTGTGGATGATTTATCCCCGTCCCGAATTTTTCAACAAGGAACTGTATAACCGATTCGCGCCGGATTTAGCCCGGGATCCGTTTTACTGTTGGCTCGATCGCTACTCTTTATTGATGCAAATCCCTTTAGCGGTTGTCCTTTATCTCTTAGGCGGTTGGCCCTTTATCGTCTATGGCGTGTTTGTGCGAATTGTCCTGCTGTGGCATAGCACTTGGCTGATTAACTCGGTTACCCATATGTGGGGATACAAAACCTTTCCCACTCAAGATAATTCCCGCAATCTCTGGTGGGCCGCAATTTTCACTTATGGCGAAGGATGGCATAATAATCATCATGCTTATCCGAATGTTGCCAAAGCCGGTTGGCGGTGGTGGGAATTGGATATGACTTGGTGGGCGATTTGGGTTTTAAAAACCGTGGGGTTAGCTAAAAAAGTGGTGATGCCTCCGACACCGAAAGCAAATCAAGGGTAAGTTATTCCCATTTTAAATGGGGCGATCGCCTGCTCAAAAAGAGGGAAACTTCAACACTTGGGCGATCGCCTCCGTTGCCTGCACCATCCGCCCCTCGTGACTTCCCCCCAGCACAAGATATCGTTTTCCCTGACATTCCAACTGTTCCAGAAACCTTATGTGCATGGTCATCCGCAGGGATTCGCTTTCCCGAGTGCCATCCTGAACAAATCCAAAATCCGGTGCCGTGAGTAGATATAAATCATAATTTCGACTCGCGGCTATTTGTTGCAATTTCTCACAGTCTGAACCGAGATACCGTTGATGCCAAATACAAGTAGCCAAAGGGTCTGTATCGCATACCACCAAGCGATTCGCGCGGATTGCCAGGGCCTCTTCCCAGGCAATTTGTCCCTGGGCAATTTGGATAAACTCCTCACTGTCCCAATCTTCAGAATCCGGTAAATATTGCCGTCCCTCCCAATACCATCGCCCGTATTCTGGCACCCAGACGGTTTGAAATTGTTCTGCCAGCGATCGCGCCAAGGTAGTAGTCCCACTCGATTCTACCCCCACCACTGCAATGCGCTTGGCAAAATAGGCTTTTGCCGGAGGGGTGAGCATTTGCCAATGGGTTGCTAGGTCCTGACGCAGTTGGGTTCCAGAAATGGGAAATGCCTCTCGCAGGCAGTCGATCGCAAGATGTCGAGCCCCCATCAACGCCGCCCAAGGTTCGCCATACTCCTCGGAAGTAAAAGCAACATCCGGTTGCCGTCCTCCCAGTAATTCTAAAGTCCGTTTTGCCCAAGGTTCTGGCGCTTCGGGCAAATCATCCAGGGTTTCAAACACTTCAACATCGGGATGCATGACTCGAATCCAGTTCCCCCGTAAGTTGCCGGGAATCGTTTGTTCAGGTTTGGCCCCTATCACAACCACTAATTGCTCAACTTGAGCTTTTGCCTGACGAATTAAATAGTCATGTCCCCGGTGGAAGGGATAGAATTTACCAACGGTAACCCCCAGTTTCATGGTTGTGGCTGTCGCAGTTTTTGTTGATAATACATCAGAAATTCTCCGTACAAATCAAGAAAAGCCCGCATCAGCGGGCTTTGTTTTTGTTTCTAGTGCGGGAGAGTGAATTCTCCCGGCTGTCTATCTTACTTGGAAAGCTGGATTATTTCATGCTTTCTTCCAACTTGGCGATATCGAGGAGAGTCTTCATCACCGAGTCAGGGTTCAAGCTGATCGAGTCGATACCCAGTTCCACCAGGAAGCGTGCAAATTCGGGATAGTCCGAAGGCGCTTGACCGCAGATCCCAATCTTGCGACCCGTTTTCTTAGCGGTTTGGATCACCATCGTCACCATATCTTTAACCGCTTGGTTGCGTTCGTCAAAGATGTGAGCCACTAAGGAGGAGTCACGGTCCAGACCCAAGGTAAGCTGAGTCAAGTCATTGGAACCGATGGAGAATCCGTCGAAGACTTCGGCGAATTGTTCCGCCAGAATGACGTTACTGGGGATTTCACACATCACATAGACTTGCAGACCGTTTTCGCCGCGTTTGAGACCATATTTTTCCATCGTCTCTAACACTTTGCGACCTTCGTCTGGGGTGCGGCAGAAGGGAATCATCGGAATGACGTTGGTCAGACCCATGTCATCCCGAACCCGTTTGAGGGCGACGCACTCTAACCCGTAAGCTTCGGTATAGTTGGGGTCGTAGTAACGAGAAGCACCCCGCCAGCCGATCATTGGGTTTTCTTCTTTGGGCTCGAATTGCTTACCACCGAGGAGGTTGGCATATTCGTTGCTCTTGAAGTCAGACATCCGGACAACGACTGGGTTGGGATAGAAGGCAGCGGCGATCGTGCCGATACCATGAGCCAGTTTGTCTACGAAAAAGTCCGGTTTGTGCGAATACAGTTTCGTCAGTTCGCCAATCTCGCTCTTGACGGCTTGATCTTCGAGGGTGTCGAAGTGAATCAAGGCCAAGGGGTGAGCTTTGATGTGGTTGGCGATGATGAACTCAAACCGGGCTAAACCAACGCCATCGCAGGGGATAGAGGATAAACCGAAGGCTTCTTCTGGGTTGCCGACGTTCATCAAGATTTTGGTCTTGGTGCGTGGCAGGTTGTCGATCGCAGTTTCGAGGATCTCGAAGGGCACTAGACCTTCGTAGACTTTGCCTTCTTCCCCTTCAGAACAGGACACGGTGACCTCTTGACCACTCTTGATGTCCTTGGTGGCGGTTCCGCAACCAACAATGGCTGGAATCCCCATTTCCCGGGCGATAATGGCAGCGTGGCAAGTCCGTCCCCCTTGGTTGGTGACGATCGCACTCGCTTTTTTCATGATCGGTTCCCAATCCGGGTCCGTCTTGTTGGTAACTAAGACTTCACCCTGTTGGAACAGGTCGAGATTGTGTACATCTAAGATGACGCGAGCTTTACCTTGGCCAATCATTTCACCGACGGCACGACCCCGAACCACAACGTCACTGGTACCTTGGAGTTTGAAGTTACGGATGACGTTTCCGGCTTTTTGGGATTGGACGGTTTCTGGACGCGCTTGCACGATGAAGAGTTCGCCAGTAATCCCGTCTTTGGCCCACTCAATGTCCATCGGGGTATATTTGCCCCGGGATTCGCTGTAGTGGTCTTCGATGATGCAGGCCCATTTGGCTAAGGTGAGGATTTCATCATCGTTGATACAGTATTGATCGCGTTCGGGAGTGGAAACTGGGACGTTTTTCGTCAGTTTCGACCCGCCCACATCATAGACCATTTTGATTTCTTTACTGCCCAAGCGTTTTTCGAGGATTGGGCGTTTGCCTTCTTTGAGGGTCGGTTTGAAGACAAAGTATTCATCGGGGTTGACTGCACCTTGGACAACGTTTTCCCCTAAACCATAAGCAGCGGTGACTAAGGCGGCATTTTTGAAGCCGGTTTCCGTGTCGATGGAGAACATGACGCCGGAACTGGCTAAGTCAGAACGCACCATTTTTTGGACGCCCACAGACAGCGCGACGCTGAATTCGTCAAAGTCGGGACGCTTGGAGGCATATTGATGGCGATAGGAGATGGCGCGATCGGTAAATAAGGATGCGAAGCACTTATGACACGATTCCAGCACACCTTTGACGCCGTGGACGTTCAGGTAAGTTTCCTGTTGTCCGGCAAAACTCGCATCAGGTAAGTCTTCGGCAGTCGCACTAGACCGAACAGCTACGTCCAGATCGCTGCTGAATTTTTCGCAGACTTCTTGATACTCTGGACCAAAGCGTTTGCAGAATTCAGCATTCGCACCGTAGCTTTCGCACAATTTGAGGTAAGCTGCTGCGATCGCATCGTCTAATTCTTTCGGGAATGGCGTATTCATCACCATTGCCCGCGCTTGCTTGCCGCGCTCCCTCAGATTGTTGACATCGTTGAGATCCAGATCCGCAAACAAGGTCCGTAGTTTTTGCTCTAACCCGGCTTTTTCGATAAAATACCGATATGCATAAGCAGTGGTGGCAAAGCCGGTGGGGACGTTGACCCCCTTTGATTTAAGCTCTTGGATCATTTCACCTAATGAGGAGTTTTTCCCCCCCACCAAGCCTAAATCTGCTAAACCGACTTCTTCAAAAACCAGTACAAACTGTGTTTCTTTGGAACCTTTGGCTGATTGTTGCTCTGGAGCTGTAGAAACCATATATCCTACTCCTGTTACCTGATGCTCGTCTTTAAGAGTGTTAGAAAGTTAAACTTCTTTGTTTTTC
This sequence comes from Oscillatoria sp., assembly GCA_011390515.1. GTDB lineage: Bacteria > Cyanobacteriota > Cyanobacteriia > Cyanobacteriales > Laspinemataceae > Laspinema. Next base: position 22,831 of record JAABSJ010000010.1, on the reverse strand, counting down.
ACTTTCCATGTAAATCATACATCAGATTTTTAAAATTCGACAAGTTTTAAAATCTTTTTTTGAAGTTTTTATGACAATTGGATTTTGCTCTTATATTCCTTAGCTTTTTAGCTAATTCAAGATATTCTACCTTATGAACTCCCGCCCAGATCAGCCACTTTGTTAAAAGAATATTTAGATTGCTTTAACGCCCCAGGGGTTGTTTATTTCTTAATGTTAAGCAGTCCCCTTCCTCCTGAAGGGGTCAAATTGATCCGACAGTGGAATCCTTAGTCCGTAAAGCTGTCGGGGGATTTCCTCTTGTGAGAACCTCGGCTTTCCGGGAAACCCGGGGGCATTTTCCCGGATTAATTAGACAAAATGTTATCCTGATCACTTGACTTCGGTTCCCCCTTCCCTTATGAACCGGGTTTTTCGGGATTGGGGCAGGTCACCCCCCTACCATGACCCATCAAAGGGTCCTCAACCCCGAAGCCTGTCCATCAGGGATCAAGAATTGCTACCCTAGAGAGGGGAACAATCAAGTTAGTCCAAATTGGATTGTGTCAATATGCCGGAAACAGGGGCGGTATTACAAGAACGGTATCAATTGCAACAGCAGTTAAATGATAACCCGACCCGGGAAACCTGGTTAGCCGTGGATTTGACCACCGAGGAACTCGTGGTGGTGAAGTTGCTCGTTTGGGGAGGTGCGAAAGCTTGGGAAAATCTTAAGCTCTTTGAACGGGAGGCGAAGGTCCTCCAAAATTTAGCCCACCCGCGCATTCCTCGGTATCGGGATTATTTTGCGATCGATGATGGGACCCTCTGGTCTGGGTTAGTTCAGGAGTATATTCCCGGTGCATCCCTTCAGGACTGGCTCGATCGCGGCAGGCGGTTTACCGAAGAGGAAGTGGAAGAGATGGCCACGGCCCTGTTGAATATCTTATGTTATCTCCATGAGTTGAATCCTCCCGTCCTCCACCGAGATATTAAACCCAGTAATATTATATTAGGAGAAGACAACGAAATTTATTTAGTGGATTTCGGGGCCGCCCAGGACCGGAACCTGCTCACTCCAGGACGCAGCTTTACCGTAGTTGGCACTTATGGCTATACTCCGTTAGAACAATTTGGGGGACAGACGGTCCCAGCATCGGATTTATATGCCGTCGGTGCCACCTTGGTTCACTTACTCACCGGCGTACCCCCTGCCGACTTACTGCAAAAGAACTTGCAACTGGACTTTGGCGATCGCCTCACTCCCAAATTCAGCCCCTATTTAATCAGTTGGTTGCAAACCCTGACGCAAACCCAGGTAGACAATCGCTATCCCACTGCAACCGAGGCGATCGCCGCCTTAGAAGGAGTCGCCACCCTCTCCACGGACAACGCCCCCTTTTATCAACCGGACATCACCCCGATTCAACTCCGGAAAACCCCCCAAAAACTAGAAATCATCCTCCCCGAACCGGGATTAAAAGTCCTCACCTGGTCGTTAAACCTCTGGCAACGGGGGTTAAACCTGATTGAACGTACCGTCGCCTCCTTGCGAGATAATCTCAGCACTTCCGATATCATTGCCCAGGTATTAGTGTATCTGTTAATCGGCATTGGTTCCTTGTCCCTGTTGTCCTTGGTCCTCCAAGTGATAACTGTCATCCTGCCGATCTTAATTCCCCTGGGGATGGTTGCCTGTTTGAGCGAGTATTTTGAACGAACCATCATCTGTTTAGAACGCGATCGCAACACCTTTGAGATCCAGCAAAAGCGACTAGGATTTACCTATCGCCGACAACTCGGCGTCACCGCCCATATTCAAACCGCCTCCATCTTCTATGACAATAAAAAATTTGTCATGGGAGTCGCCCTCACCGCCGGACCGAGATCCGGATATTATCAACAATATACCTTTGGAAATACTGGACGAAAACTCACCGAGGAAGAGTGTGCCTGGTTAGCCCAAGAAATCGAGGACTGGTTGGAACTCGAATCGGAAGACCCTCGAAACAATCTGACTCGCATCAGTAATTGGTGATAGAATCATGCATTAATCGTTTCCTGTTCGGAGTCTAAACATGGCACTGAAATATACCAATCGTCGAGGTCAAACCTACGTTTTGCACCAAGGCACCACTAAAACCGGCAAGCCTAAGTATTATTTTTCCCTAAAAACTGAGGGAAATTTAATCAATTCAATTCCCGAAGGCTATGAAATTTATGAAAATCCCAATAGTCAAGTCTATTTGCGGAAAATACAGCCCAAGGTATTTAGCGATCGCGAATTAGAGACCGTGGAACAGGGGATTAAACGATACAGCAAAATTAAGAAGTTCATCATCGATGTTAAAGACAAAAGCATTATTATCCATCTTCCGGATCAAAATGTCGGCAACGTGTCGGATATCTTAAGCTTATTAGGAGGGAGAGACACCTCTTTAAAGCATTTAGATACTCTCCTCACTTATACCCCCATGATGCGATTTCTAAGAATGAAAGACTCGAAGAATTTCTTTGTACAACGGTGGTGCTTTCGCGGGTCAGTTGACGATTGGATTGATTTAGACGCGGGGGAAGATTTAGAAAGCTTGGTGAAAAAATATGCACCCCATTTAGGTCAAGAGTCATTCTATGAACTGTACGGATTTTAGGGAAAATAGCCACAGGTTCGTACATCGGAATCGGGGGGATTTGAGTGGGAAAGCCTTGCTCTGCCTAGAATAGACTTCTTGCCAACTTCTTAAAAGCCCCCCTTCTTAAGGGGGGTTGGGGGGATCAATCCGGATTTTTGCAAGAGGTCTAAAGCGATCGCCCCTGCTGCTGACTCTATACCCTCCCGCTATATTTTTCCTCCGGTTCACAAGATTTTCACAACTTTAGGCTAGAATATCTGATTAGAGTTAGCTATTTTGCCTCACTTGCCCTGAGTTTAGGAAGCTGAAGTTATGGCTTGTGGGGTAATCTAGCTAACTCTCCCCGATATTATCCCTAGTTCGGTCACTTTAGGACAAATTAACGATTTGGCGTCGTTTCAGGCAACGGAAGAGGGATATAAGACCATTCCCATCCCTCTCCAACCCGGGCAAACTCCTCGGATCCGCCCCTAACCCTGGGAACAGTTCACAGGGGCGAAACCGTGGCACCCTGTTGAGGCAGATGACCTTATCCTTCAGGATGGCGATCGCCTTCTAATTCCCGTAAACGAGCCTCCAATTCCCGCAGACGTGCTTCTGCTGATTCCGCTCGTTGACGTTGTTGTTCAGCCTCCTGACGTTGCTGTTGAGCCTCCTGACGTTGTTGTTCCGCCTCCTGACGTTGCTGTTGAGCCTCCTGACGTTGTTGTTCCGCCAATTTGGCTAACTCCGTAGAGGTCAGAAAGCGATCGCCATCCGGACGGTAGATAGTGAACTGTTCCTCCTGCAATTCAAAGCGAATCCCTAACCGGGGACTCGTCCAATTTTCCGGCTGCTCAATCACCTCCAGGGAACCCGCCTGACTGCGTATCCATCCATGAAAATCGAGGCGATCGGGGTCGAAAACATAATATTCTTCCACCCCATAGCGTTCATAAAACTTTTGTTTCTTCGCCATCTCCGTGAGACGATTTCCAGGGGAGAGAATTTCAAACACCACTTGGGGAGGGACGTTCCCTTCTTCCCATTGCTTATAAGACCCGCGATCGCCTTTAGGTCGTCCCATCGCCACCATCACATCAGGCGCTTGACGCAGTTTATTATTTCCTTCCTCCGGATACCAAAGCAAATCCCCCGCCACAAACACATTCGGATCCTCATCAAACAGAATCTCTAAATTCTCTTTAATCACCACAATCCAACGAAACTGGCGGGTATTATCAGACATTGGATTTCCATCACAATCGGGGTAGATGACCTTTGTAGTTTGAGGGGTGGTTACCATAAATTAGACCTCTCAATTATTAAACAGGAAGCAACACCATTGAGTCTGGGTCAGACCCTCTCTGACTAGACTTTTGAACTATCCAAATCGGTGCCTAGGGTTGTCTGATATTTTAGCTGATTTTTTCGCCAATTGTCAAAAAGGGGATTTTTTTGGGGCTTAATTTTCCTCTAACCCGGTTTGAGTTACTGATATCAGGTAGGTTGGGGGTCCGGACTCTTGGATAACCTGGGTAGGGGTTTCAGAGGATGTCGGCGATTCTCTGAGGGAGACACTTCTCCAACGCACTCGCTGTGGGTGAAGAAACTTGCATCCATAGTATTAATGAGGCAGGTTTTGCTTTGCTGTTAAGACATGAAAAGATTTTCAAAATAATTCTTGTTATTCCATTGATAAATACTAAAATCCTTAATGTCTAATGATAAAATTCGTCCAGTTTTGTACTCTTCAGCTACCAGAACTAGGGATGCGTCTGCTAAATCCATCGGAACATCGCGATATTTATTCATCAAATCTTTGAGTCTGGAGATATGGTGAGGCTTATTAATTTCAAAAACCTGAAATAATCCCTCTGACATAGCATTAATAAACGTAACTGAAGATTGAAATCCCCGACGAGCTTGTAAAAAGTAGCAAGTTTCCGTGACGACACACCATGTAGTAATCAGAGGTTCATTATATTGACTAAACGTTTGTTTAGCCGCTTCATGGTAGTTATCATTTTTGTTAGCTAAGGCCACCCAAAAACCTGTATCAACAATAATCATTGTTCAGTGCCAATTTCCTGCATTAAGATGGATTCGCAGTTTTCAGCTAAGTCCGGTTCGGCTTCTATACACCCAATAAAGCCAATTTTACTAAAATTCTCCAGATGGTTAGTAGAATCAGTCAAAAGTTGTTGATAATAATATTCAAGGGCTGCTCCTAAAATTTCATCTGGATTTTGTCGAGTTTTCTGTTGGATAAAAGCAAGTTTTTGAGCTTGCTCGTCAGTGAGTTGAGTGGCAATTTCCATTATTTCCTCCTTTCGTCTATCAAATTATGGATATTTTAACCTAAAAAACGCAAATCTTCAAATCTCCTCTAACCAGGTTTGAATCGCAGATATCAGATGAGGTTGATTGGGGGGAAAGCCTTTTAAGGGTGCTTCGAGGGGTTCGTCGGTTAACCAGGCGATCGCAACAATATTGGTGAGTTTGCGACAAAAGGCTATCAGTTCACTGCTGGGATGGCAATGGGTAATCAGGATAGGGAGTTTAGGGAGATTTTGGCGAAGGTTGAGGGTTTTCAACTGTTCCCGCAGTTTACTGGCTGTGGTGACTTCTTTGGGGTAGTCTTCATCGAGAAAGGCTTTCTCCCAGATGAGTTGGCAGAGGGTTTGGGCGATTTCGCTGGGTTCCGTTTCGTCAGTGAGGATAGTGGCGTCGAGGCAAAAAATCGGGAGATTTTGCAGTTGGAGACAAATATCTATCGGTTGAGTTTCTAAGCTATCAACAGTTGAATTATGACCCACTTGTGTTTGTTCGGTGACTTCGGAATGGGAAGTGGTGAGGGGTTTGTGCCATGCTTCATAAAATTCGGGATAAGGGAGATTTTCAGCACAGTTCCAGATGACTTTGTAGCATTTATCGAATCGGTCAAAGTTGTTTTCGTAAACTTCATCGCTGAGGCAGTCTTTTAAGGCGGAGACGACCCCTGCATACTGTTCCGGTGTGATGAGAATTTTCCCTAAACTCTCTGCCGCCCGCCACCGGGTATCTTCATTCTCAGTAGTGGCGATAAGATTGAGCAACCCCGCGATCGCCTCGGGATTTCCTTGTCCGATTTTCCCTAAACTCTCTGCCGCCCGCCACCGGGTATCTTCATTCTCAGTAGTGGCGATAAAATTGACCAACCCCGCGATCGCCTCGGGATTTCCTTGTCCGATTTTCCCTAAACTCAAAGCCGCCCGCCACCAAGTATGTTCATTCTCAGTAGTGGCGATAAGATTGAGCAACGCCGCGATCGCCTTGAGATTTCCTGGATCGATTTTCCCTAAACTCTCTGCCGCCACCCAACGGGTATCTTCATTCTTAGTAGTGCCGATAACTTTGACCAAAGCAGCAATCGCTTCGGGATTTCCTGGATCGATTTCCCCTAAACTCACAGCCGTCAGTCTACGGGTATCTTCATTCTCAGTCGTGCCGATAACTTTGACCAAAGCACTAATCGCTTCGAGATTTCCTGGATCGATGTTCCCTAAACTCCAAGCCGCCACCCAAGAGGTATGTTCATTTTCAGCAGCGTTGATAACTTTGACCAAAGTAGCGATCGCCTCGGGATTTCCTTGTCCGATTTTCCCTAAACTAAAAGCCGCCAGCCTACGGATATTTTCATTCTCAATAATGCCGATAACTTTGACCAAAGCAGTGATCGCCTCGGGATTTCCTTGTCCGATTTTCCCTAAACTCTCTATTGCCTGCCTACGGATATCTTCATTTTCAGTAATGCCGATAACTGTGAGCAACCCAGCGATGGCTAGAGGATTTCCTTGTCCGATTTTCTCTAAACTCTCTATTGCCTGCCTATGGCTATGTTTATCCTCAGTAATGCCGATAACTGTGAGCAACCCAGCGATGGCTAGAGGATTTCCTTGTCCGATTTTCCCTAAACTCTCTATTGCCTGCCTACGGTTATGTTTATTCTCAGTAATGCCGATAACTTTGACTAAAGCAGCGATCTCCTCGGGATTTCTTTGTCCGATTTCCCCTAAACACCAAGCCGCCTGCCTACGGGTATCTTCATCCTCAGTAGTGTGGATAACTTCGAGCAACCCAGCGATCGCCTCGATATTTCCTGCGTCAATTACCCCTAAACTCCAAGCTGCCTGCCCACGGATATCTTCTTCTGGGCAATTCTCAATGACTGCACTCAGTTCTAGAATCGCTAACTTCCGAATCGTTTCCGGTATTGCCTTTCTCGCACCTTTTTCAATCGGGTTGAGAAAAGTTTGCCATTCCTGTTTCTGAGTATCAAATTCACCAAACCCGCACTTCACTACTTCGCGAACAATATCAGTAGCCAGGGAACAAGCCTTAAATTCATTAATTCCTGCTGCTGCCAGAAAATAGGCTTGATAGTAATAAAAATCGCTAACTCCACTCTTAAACTCAACCACCGCACGAATAAACCCCTCCTTTTCCTCCTTAACCTCGTCACGCCCCAACCACAACAAAATCACCTGCTTCCACTGCGGTTCAAAAATCCGATACTTCCCCTCCACCGGACGATTCACATGAGTCCTCGGCAGAAAATCATTCCAATTCTCCACTGCCAACGCCGCAAAATACTCCTGAAACGTGGCATGATAAAACACATAAACTAGATCTTCCGGTTCATCGGCATTTCCCACCTTATTCAACCAACCCAAGTTTAACGCCATATCCAACAGTGAATTATCATCCGGTTGCCCCAAATAGTCACAGACCAATTGATGATTTAAGCAAAACTTTGTCCCCTCCCTATCAAGAGATGCTTTCGCCAACTCTCCTAACACTGCATTTAACCGTTTGCTTTCTTCAGGCGTTACCGTAAACTCTTTTTTATTCCATTTATAGATATAGTTGACAAACTTTTTATATAATTTAGCCGTGGTATCAGGTAATGCTCCCTTTTTGCCTTGCCAAGTTGCACATAACAACGTTAAGCGCAGTGGATTGCGGCATAAATCCTTAATCCGTTTCTTCCCCTCAGCTTGCAACTCTGACTCCAAAGACTCCGCTAACTGGTCAGCCTCTACCGCCTCAAACAACCCCGGAAACCACCGATGGATAAACTCCTGCATCTGTTCATCCTGAAACGGCTGGGTGAGATAGGTTTGAAACCCCTGGAATTGGCTGGGGTTCGCTTGCCACAAATTCAAGCGACAGGTGACAATCATCTGGGCATCGGTGACCAAGGCTCCAAATTTTAAAGCCTGTTGGTGACTCTGGCTCATCTCATCCAAGCCATCCAAGAGTAGCCAGACTGCACCCCGCTTAAATTTCTGCTCCCAGTCGGCTTTAATTTCCTCTCTGGACTGTCCGAATGCCAGTTTGAGCCATTTTTCCTCTAAATACTCTCGCAGAGATTGACTCCCCAATTCTCCCAAGGATACCCAAATGACTAAATCATTGGTTTCCAGTAATAACCAAAAGGCTAATTTCTGGAGTAACGTGGTTTTCCCCGCCCCTGGTTCTCCAATAATGGCAATCTTTTTTTTCTCCGTGTCGGTGCGTTTATCAATGACTTCTTGGAGAAACTCCCGGTAAGCAAACCGTTTCTCGATGGTTTCTTCCGGCGGGGTGAAAACGTCTGACCCCCGTTCTGGATCAATCTCTTGGGGGTCTTTTGGGTTCTGACTCCTTGTCGGTTTCACCAGGGCTAAATCGACAAATAAATCCTCATCGATTAAGTTGCGATTCCCATAAACCCGACCTATAACCGTATTGCTGGTTAATTGCATTTGCTCTTCCAACATCTGACGGCAAATGTCGCGGTCAATCTGGCGTTGCTGGGGTGTTCGGTACTCACTAACGTTGTAAGTCTTTTGAACACCATAATTAACACCAGCAACATTCCCTTGTTGACCCTGGTTCCCTTGACTGCCTGTATTTTGATTAGTTGGCTCTGACATAGACTAATCTTTCTCTTTTGTCCAACCCTCGATCGCCCCAGCAACGATCGCCCCCACTGGATTTTGCTTGAGTCCTTCCACCAATCCACCCCGCGCCGCCCGGATTGCTCGTTCCTTAAAGGTTGGCTTATCCTCAATTTTGGCAATGACCATTCCCGCGAGCTTCATCTTTTCGCTCGTGGTGGTTGCCTGAGTCACGTCTAAACTGGAAAGCAAAGTTTGAATCTCTTGGACGGTAGCCTGGAGTTCAGGATCCGAGGTGCTACTCTGAATCCCTTGGTTGACTCCCGCCACATTATGTTGAATACCTTGATTATCCACACTGCCCACCGGAGCGTTGAACTGTTGCTTTTTCCCTTCTGACATGATGTTTCCTCCTTTATTGAGCTGAATCCGTCTTGCTCTTTTTGGGGTTTGGCGGTCAGGGTTATGACGGAGCTGATCGCCTTCTCCACGGCCCAAACTAAATCGACATGATACCACAAAACCGATCGGTTCCGCCCCTAACCCTCGGAACAGTTCAGAGGGGCGAAACCGTTCCCCAGTCGTGAGCGAGATAATCTTACCCTTCAGGATGGCGATTCCTCCGGATTTTATACAAAATCCGGTTGGTAAAAGTCGGTTTTCTCTTTAGCCCGCGCAGGCGGGCTTTGTCCGTGTAGCCCCACCCTTGAGGGTGTGGGTTTTTATAGACCTTTAACAACCGAATTCCGTATTAAAATGTCCAAATCGGTGCCTAGGGTTGTCAGCTATTTTAGCTGATTTTTTCGCCAATGGTCAGAGAGGGGGTTTCAGGGCTTTTCAGGAAACCTTTTTAACTCAAAAATGCGGTTTCTGGGTGAAAAGGATTAAAGAATGAAAAAAGGGCGATCGCAACCGATCGCCCTTTTTTAATCAAAACCCTGAACTAACCTGGTATAACCCTATAGAATGCCGTCTTTTTTCGCCATAGATAGCATCAAATCCACAACCCGGCAGGAATAACCCCATTCGTTGTCATACCATGACACAATCTTGAAGAAATTCGAGTTCAGTTCCATTCCGGCACCGGCATCAAAAATGCTGGAATGGGAATCCCCGACAAAATCGGTGGAAACCACATCATCCTCGGTATAACCCAAAATCCCTTTGAGTTCGCCTTCGGATGCTGCCTTCATCGCCGCACAAATTTCTTTATAGCTGGTTGCCTTGGTGGTGCGGAAGGTCAAATCCACCACAGATACATCCGGAGTCGGAACCCGGAATGCCATCCCCGTCAGTTTACCTTTCAACTCCGGTAACACCAAGGTTACCGCTTTGGCGGCACCCGTGGAGGCGGGAATAATATTTTGGGCGGCACCCCTGCCTCCGCGCCAGTCTTTTTTGCTGGGTCCATCCACCGTGGGTTGGGTCGCAGTCATCGCGTGCACGGTTGTCATCAGCCCTTCACTAAAGCCAAAATTGTCATTAATCACCTTAGCAACTGGGGCCAGACAGTTCGTGGTGCAACTGGCATTAGAGACGACGGTATCTTTCGCGGGGTCAAATGTTTCGTGGTTGACCCCAACTAAGAAAGTGCTTACTTGGTCCGGGTCCTTCGTCGGTGCGGAAATCACGACGCGCTTGGCCCCCCCCTTAATATGTTTGGAAGCCCCCTCTAGGGTGGTAAACAGTCCGGTAGACTCGACGATGTAATCGGCACCGACTTTACCCCAGGGCAGTTCCGTGGGGTCTTTAATGGCTGTACAGGGGATAAACTTACCGTCAATCTCAATTCCCTCGGGAGTGGCTTTTACCGACCCGGGAAATTTCCCTTGGGTTGAGTCATGTTTGAATAAATACGCCAGGTTATCCGAAGGAACCAGGTCGTTAATCCCCACAAATTCAAGATTGGGATTGTTAATTCCGGCACGCAGAACTAGACGTCCAATCCGTCCAAATCCATTAATCCCAACTTTTAAAGTTCCCATGAACTACATTCCTCTGTAAACAAACAACTTGTACTTTAGCAGCAATCTCCCCGACTTCGTGTTATTTCAGCGACATCTCGTCAAGGTTTTCAGACTTTTGAGAGAGATTGTATTTCTTTAGAAAGAATTTAGCAATCGAGCAGTTCCCCATCTAAGTCACCCCGGCCTCAATGGTAAACGTGAGGAGTACCCCCGGGAAACTGCCCGAGTCAGTCTGTGAGAAGTGTTATATTGAGTTGGAAAATCAGGACATCAGGTCCATAGAGGTTCCCGACAGCCTGGATTCTCTACTCTCCGGTTCCGTTACTCAAAGCTAGGACCGGCGTCAATAATCTCCTGACTGGCGGTGGTAAAGCGTTTGAAGTTATCCACAAACCGTCGGGCTAGATCTTTGGCTTGGCGATCGTAAGCTTCTTTATCCGCCCAGGTATTGCGCGGATCGAGAATCTCATTGGGTACGCCGGAAACGGCTTCGGGAATCAACATTTTGAAGATGGGATGAGGATGACAGGTGACGTGATCGAGTTCGCCACTCAGGGCCGCTGATACCATTGCCCGGGTATATTTAATCTTAATCCGGCTGCCGACGCCATAAGGACCACCAGACCATCCGGTATTGACGAGATATACGGAGGCGGTAGCATTATGTTTCCGCAGGCGTTCACCGAGCATTTCTGCATACACGGTGGCTGACAGAGGCAGGAAGGGTTTTCCGAAACAGGCGGAGAAGGTGGCTTCGGGTTCGGTAATTCCCCGTTCTGTTCCGGCGAGTTTGCTGGTATAGCCGGACATGAAGTAATACATCGCCTGCCGGTTCGTCAGTTTGGCGATCGGAGGCAAGACGCCAAAGGCATCGGCTGAGAGGAAAATCACCGCTGTGGGATGTCCGCCGACACTGGGAAGGACTACATTGGGAATATAGTCGATGGGATAGGCAGCCCGGGTATTTTCGGTCAAGCTGCCATCATTGTAGTCGGGATGACGAGTGATGGGATCGAGGACGACGTTTTCCATCAAGGCACCAAACCGGATGGCATCCCAGATTTGCGGTTCGTTTTCTTTGGACAAGGCGATCGTTTTCGCATAACATCCGCCTTCAAAGTTAAAGATGCCGTCTTCTGACCAACCATGTTCGTCATCCCCAATTAATCGACGGGTCGGATCTGCCGAAATGGTCGTTTTACCTGTACCGGAGAGTCCGAAGAATAAGGCGGTATTACCTTTGTCATCCATGTTTGCAGAACAGTGCATCGGCAGGACGTTCCGCTTGGTCATAAAGTAGTTCATTAAGGAGAATACGGATTTTTTGATCTCCCCGGCATATTTAGAACCGCCGATAATGACGATTTTTTGAGAAAAGTTGACGACGATAAAGGCTTCGGAGTTGATGCCGTTGATTTCTGGGTCGCCTTGCAAACCGGGAACGGCGATCACGGTGAAATCGGCTTGATGGTTGGCAAGTTCTTCGTCTGTTGCCCGAATAAAGAGTTGATGGGCGAATAAATTCTGTGAGGCGTATTGGTTGATGATTCTCACGCCAACTCGGTAGTTCGGGTCGCACCCGACATACCCATCAAACAGATAAAGGTCTCGACCCTGAACGTAGGAGAGCACTTGACGATAGAGGCGTTTGAAGTTCTGTTCGGAAATGGGGACGTTGAGTTTATTCCAGTGGATTTCGTCCCGGCTGTTCGGTTCATCTACGATAAATTTATCGTTAGGAGACCGTCCGGTATATTTTCCGGTATTAATACAAAGTGCGCCATTGTCGGCGAGGATGGCTTCTGCCCGGGCTAAGGCGTGTTCGACCAAGGTGGGAATCGTGAGGTTGCGATAGACATGGCCGAGGTTTTTCATGCCTAGGGCTTCTAGTCCGTATGTTTTGGGGGTTTGGTCATGTTCTAAGGTTAGGGTTTCTTTCATGGTGGTGAGGGCTTGGTTATATGCCAAGGTATTCTTAATGGTCTTAGCTGCCGCTACGTCTTGATAGGTATTGCGGGTGGACAGGGTTGCTTCTTCCGTGTTTTGTTTCAGGGATGTGTTGTAGTTTTGACCGCTCATTTGTTGGTCCTCGTTCTTTATGATGGCAATAAATTGTGTCGTGACTGGAGTTGCGTTGAGGTTGTGCCCTAACCGGGCTACATTAGCAACTATTAGGTTATGGAACTTTTTGAGTTGTCCGCGTTTGGGAAATCTAAAGATTGATTCGGATCCGTCTGTTGAGCCGGTGCGTCTCGGCCTAAATCCATCAGGGCGTTGAACCAATCTCCTAACACTGTAGTTTTCGGTCTGTTTTCGAGGCGTCTCATCCCGAGGGGGTTACCTCGCTGAAAGCGTCTGAACCTAGGGTTCAGGGCAAGTCCCCCTTTCTTCCTTCATTGGGTTTGGGATTGAGGCAGATCCGACTTTCTACAATTTTAGGAGATTACCGGCTCTGCGGTTTAAGTCGCAGGGGTTTGTCTGGTGCTTTCCAGTTTATCATAAGCGAATTAATGCATTAAAACGATTACAAAATATTACGAATTTGGGGTAAGTTTATCCCCTCTGTTCCCGGAGACCAGGCTGAACCTCTCTTGTTTTTTATTCAAAAAAAAGCTCAAGGTTAATCCCTATCAGCTATGCAGCGACTGTTTAACCGAAAAGATTGCAATTCTTATCACGAACCCTCTTAATCAAATAACAAGGAATAATAACATTCGTTACATAAGTTTATCAAAAAGGTCGTGAATTGCAACGTTTTTTGCTAAACTTAGGACGCCCGTCGCTTTGTTGCGATCGCCAACAAGGCGAAGTCGTCCTCGAAAAAGGAGTATCTTGAGAAGGGAAGGCCGGACTGGCTTACAGCCGGAAGTAACCCAGGCCGATCGCCTCACACCCCCAATTCTTAAAATTAGATAAAGAACAAGAGAAAGGTCGGGTCAGTATAGTAAGGAAGTCCGAAATTCAACAGATGCGTTAGTATAGAAAGGATCGCGACTCAAGGGCCAAAGCGTTTGCTGACCGAGCCTCTCCTGCGCTTCGCTTATAGAAAACCGACTTTTGACAGCCGGATTCGGGATGAGTCAAGATAGATGGAATGTAAATTACGAGAGTGATACCCCACCCTAATGGTAGAGTTGGAACCGAAGCGAATGTTAGTGGCCCTTGCTCAGATGCCCAAAGCTGAACTGCACCTGCATTTAGAAGGTGCTCCATCGAGGCGCACCCTCCGGGAGGCACTCCACCGACATCACCGATGGGAATTGCCTCAAACACCCCCCTTTCAAGCCCCGGACTTCCGATTTGCGGATTTTGGTGAATTTAAAGGATGCTTTAGTCGCTATAGCAATCCTTGGCTGCAAACGAAGAGGGGGTATGCGGAATTAATGGAGGATGTGGTGGAGTCTTTAGTAGAAGAGCGCATCCGTTATGTGGAGTTGAATTTTAATGTGGCAACGGTGGACCGGCTGAAGTTGGATTTAGAAACGGTCCTGGAACAGTTAGCAGTATCCGTGACAACTGCTGGCGATCGCGGGACGATCATCCGGATGATTGTTGGCATTGATCGCGCCCAGGGAAGTGAGAATGCCCGGTTGCAAGTAGAACGAATGCTCCCTTATCCTGTAATCAGTGGATTTGACCTACATGGGTTAGAAACTCCTGAAACCCGCGCCGATCGCTTTCAAGATACCGGGGCGATCGCCCAAGAGTCAGGCAAAAAAGTCAAAGTTCATGCCGGGGAAATGGACGGTCCCGCCAGCATCCATGCCGCTGTAGCTACCGTTGGCATTGCCCAAATTGGTCACGGGACCTCTGCGATTGAAAGTCCCGAAGTCGTGAATTTCCTCTTAGAACGCGGTGTTGTCCTAGAAATGTGTCCCACCTCCAACGAACGCCTCGGCAACGTCTCCTCCTATCAAAATCACCCGATTCTTGCCCTAGATCAGGCGTCGGTGAAGGTAACAGTCAATTCTGATGTCCATAAGAAGGTACAGCCCTCACCCCAAGCCCCTCTCCCGTTCTGGGAGAGGGGCTTGGGGTGAGGGCTGTACCTTCTATTCACGAGAACCGCTATAGCGATCCTAAATCAGTTGTGGAAGACGTCGGTGGCCCCTTTCTCGTCGGCGGCCCAGAACATCCGAGGGGACATCGGGTGAGGTACAAATCCTGCAAGGAATGCTATATAGCGATCGCCGATGACATGATGCGATCGCAATTTTTCACCGAACTAGAAACCGGGCAGCCAACCCACTGCCACGGGTCAGGATCTCCCCATCCCAAACCTTTAAAATATTGACCTTTCATTATACCGGAAAACCCCAAACAATGCAAGGGTCAACTCGACCCTAATTTTTGCCATCCCCCACTATAAATCTTAAACAATTCCAAAGAAAATCCAGGATATTTCAATAGAACCTTGACAATTCAGACTGCCTAGGCAGTGACCGGCATTCCCCCCGCACAGCAGGAATGACAGCCCATCCAGACCCCATCCAGACCCAGGGAGTTTCTTGATTTTTTATAAAAAAAAAAGTAGAAAATGAAAAGTAGATTGAATTGTGCGCTATATTAAAAGAGTGGATAGAGAACAAGCAAAACGGTTGACCGATTTGAGGTAATTAAGACTATGGTTTCCACTTCAGTAAAATCCCCCCAAGCGACAGAATTACCGGGAAAACAAACTGCTATTAGCGAGGAATGGCAAGGCTTCGTGACCGGCAAATGGGGCAAAGAAATTGACGTCCGGGATTTCATCCAAAAGAATTACAAACCCTACCAGGGAGATGAGACCTTCTTAGCAGAGGCTACAGAACGCACCACAACCCTCTGGAAGAAAGTCACCGAACTGATGAAAGAAGAACGGGTCAAGGGTGTATTAGATGCGGAAACCAAGATTCCGGCATCGATTACTGCCTACGGTCCGGGTTATATTGATCGCGACCTAGAACGGATCGTCGGACTGCAAACCGATAAACCCCTGAAACGGGCGATCATGCCTTATGGCGGGATTCGCATTGTCAAAGCTGGGTTAGAAGCCTACGGGTATAAACTTGACCCGGAAACCGAAAAAATCTTCACCCAGTATCGTAAAACACATAATGACGGGGTATTTGATGCTTATACCCGGGAAATGCGGGCGGCCCGACATTCGGGGATCATCACCGGATTGCCCGATGCTTATGGACGGGGACGAATTATTGGGGACTATCGGCGCATCGCACTTTATGGTGTCAATCGCCTGATTGCGGACAAGAAACATCAGCTAGAATCCTTAGAATTTGATGCGATCGACGAACCCGTGATCCAACTGCGGGAAGAAGTCTCCGAACAAATTCGGGCCTTGCAAGAGTTCAAAGACATGGGTGCCGGGTATGGATTTGACCTGGGACGACCCGCAAACACGGCCCAAGAAGCCGTCCAATGGACCTACTTAGGCTATCTTGCCGCCGTCAAAGAACAGAATGGTGCGGCGATGTCCTTAGGACGGGTGTCTAACTTCCTGGATATCTACTTTGAGCGTGACCTAAAAAACGGCACTCTCACCGAAACCGACGCTCAAGAAATCATCGATGATTTCGTCATGAAACTGCGGATGGTGCGCTTCCTGCGGACCCCGGACTACAACCAACTGTTTTCTGGCGACCCCACCTGGGTAACCGAATGTATCGGTGGCATGGGTGAAGATGGACGTCCTCTGGTCACCCGCACCAGCTTCCGCTTCCTCCATACCTTATATAACCTGGGGGCGGCACCGGAACCCAACTTAACCATTCTCTGGTCCGAACGGTTACCGGAAAACTTCAAACGCTATTGTGCGAAAGTTTCCATCGATACCTGTTCCACCCAGTATGAAAACGATGACTTAATGCGGCCCGACTATGGCGACGATTACGGCATCGCCTGCTGCGTCAGCGCCATGCGAATTGGCAAGCAAATGCAGTTCTTCGGGGCGCGGGCAAACCTAGCCAAAGCCTTACTCTACGCCATTAATGGTGGTAAGGATGAAAGTTCCGGGGAACAAATTGGGCCGGAATTTACCCCAGTGATGGGAGACAATCTGGATTATGAGGATGTGGTGGCGAAATTTGATCGCTTCCTGGATTGGTTGGCGAAACTGTATGTCAACACCTTGAATGTGATCCATTATATGCACGATAAATATTGCTATGAGCGGATTGAAGCCGCCTTGCACGATCGCGATATTTATCGAACCCTTGCCTGTGGCGTTGCCGGACTCTCGGTGGTAGCTGACTCCCTCGCGGCGATTAAATATGCCAAAGTCAAAGCCATTCGCAATGCTCAAGGCTTAATCGTAGATTACCAGATTGAAGGTGACTATCCCAAGTATGGGAACAACGATGATCGCGTAGATGACATTGCCGCCGATCTCGTCCAAAACTTCATGAACAAGATCCGCAAGCATAAAACCTATCGGAATGCGGTTCCCACTCAGTCGATTTTAACCATTACCTCCAACGTGGTGTATGGTAAAAAAACCGGGAATACCCCCGATGGACGCAAAGCAGGCGAACCCTTTGCACCGGGTGCGAACCCGATGCATGGACGGGATACCAAAGGGGCGATCGCAGCCTTATCTTCCGTCGCCAAACTGCCTTATGAACACGCTCAAGATGGGATTTCCTACACCTTCTCCATCGTCCCGAAAGCCTTAGGAAAAACCGAAGGCGATCGGCTTACCAACCTCGTAGGAATTTTAGACGGGTACTTCCACGATCAAGGTCATCATATTAACATCAACGTCCTCGATCGCGAAACCCTGGTTGATGCAATGGATCACCCGGAAAAATATCCGCAACTCACCATTCGGGTCTCCGGTTATGCCGTCAACTTCATTAAATTAACCCGCGAACAACAGTTAGACGTGATTAACCGCACCTTCCACGAACGCATCTAATCGTTCAAAAACTAGAAAGGTGGGCCTTTAGCTCACCTTTCTAGTTTTGATGACGTTATAGCCTTTCTCATATCAACAGGGTACAGCCCTCACCCCAAACCGACGGCGGCCCAAAGGGGGCCGCCATCGGCTTTGAGAGAATACCTCATGAGTCCGGGAACCGCTATAAGATGAATATTCAGCCTTTCCTTTATTTTCTCCCTTAAAAATGCTAGACAGAACAGCCAATCTAACCGTTACCCGTCCCACCGTTAGAGCCTTTCAATCCCTTGGGGCTATCCATTCCGTCGAAAGTTGTGGAACCGTCGATGGTCCTGGAATTCGGTTTGTAATTTTCACCCAAGGTTGTCCCCTCCGCTGTCTGTACTGCCATAATCCCGATTGCCGACATATCGACGAAGGGAAAGTCGTCAGCGTGGATGAACTCATCGAAGAGGTGCAAAAATATCGCTCCTATATGCGCTTTTCCGGAGGGGGAGTGACGGTGACTGGGGGCGAACCGTTGATGCAGCCAGAATTCGTGAGAGAAATCTTCCGTCGGTGTAAAGAATTAGAGATTCATACCGTCCTGGATACCTCGGGTTATGTCCAATTAAATGCCGCTAAACCCGTGTTGGACTATGTAGATTTAGTCTTACTGGATATTAAATCCTATAATCGGGCGCTGTATGAAAAAGTGACCCATGTTTCCCTAGAACCCACCCTGAAATTTGCGGAATATCTTAAGGAGATTAATAAACCGGCTTGGATTCGGTTTGTTTTAGTGCCCCACCTCACCGATAACCGGGAGAATGTGGAAGGACTCGCCCAGTTTGTGTCCACCTTAACCAATGTGGAAAAAGTGGAAGTGTTGCCCTTTCATCAAATGGGAGAATATAAGTGGGAACAGTTGGGGTATGAGTATGAACTGAAAAATACTGAACCCCCGACAGCAGACCAAATTGAAGCGGTGATGGAAATTTTTAGAAGTTATGGATTGCCGGTGCAATAAAGGGTGAGGAGGTTGGGACCGCAGGGGTTAGACACCGGGGTTCTGAACAAAATTGAGGGGTGGCACTCCCTTGTCTGGTTTAGCTAGTCCTGTCCTGGGACCCTAGGACGTCGGTACAGTATAGGGGAGATTGGAAACTGTACTGATGCCCTAACCGGAAGAAAGTTAGAGTGGATAATCGGCGATCGCCTGAATATTCAAGGTTTCCTGACAAACGGGGGGCTGTCTCACTTGCCAGCGTCCCCGGGTTGGTGACATCAGAGGAATTTAAGAGGCGATCGCCCCAGAGAGTATCGCAACCCACTGACAAGCATCGGACAATTTCGGTAAGGTGGAAAGGACGGGACTCTATACCTGACGCAATTTAGAACCAGGCGACTGCACAATTCTAAAAGGATTGTTACTTTTTCCCGAAATAGGGAACAGGAATGGGTAGGCTAGGGTTAAGTAACTCTAAGCTTTTTTACTCAGAAAGATAGGGTCGCGTCTGGAATCAATTTGAGAAGATTATATTTAAGGAACATTCAGCGATGCAAAAGCCAATCGCAACCAACCCAGACCAAACCTCCCGTACCGTCTCCAAACAAGACGTCCTGCGTTATGAACGGCAAACCCTTGATGCCATTTTTAAACCCAAAAATGTTGCCTTAATCGGTGCTACCGATCGCATCGGCAGTGTGGGACGGACGATTTTATCCAATCTGATTGCCAGTCCCTTTGGTGGGGCAGTCTTTCCCGTCAATCCCAAGCGGGATAACGTCCTGGGGATCAAAGCCTATCCCAGCATTTCCGCCGTACCCGACCCCGTAGACTTGGTAATCATCGTCACCCCCGCCCCCACAGTGCCGGGGATCATTCGCGAATGCGTCGATGTCGGCATTCCCGGCGCGATTATCATCTCTGCTGGGTTCAAAGAAATCGGCCCTGCCGGAATCGAACTGGAACGGCAAATCCTCGCCGAAGCCCGTCGGGGTAAAATGCAGATTATCGGACCCAACTGCCTCGGGGTGATGAGTCCCCTCTCTGGACTCAATGCCACCTTTGCCACCAAAATGGCCAAACCGGGGAATGTCGGCTTTATCAGCCAAAGTGGGGCGCTCTGTACCGCCATTCTGGATTGGAGTTTGCGGGAAAATGTCGGCTTTAGCGCCTTTATGTCCATTGGTTCCATGCTGGATGTGGGTTGGGGGGATTTAATTTATTACCTCGGTGACGACCCCAACACCCAAAGCATTGTTATCTACATGGAATCCATCGGCAACGCGCGATCGTTCCTCTCTGCCGCCCGGGAAGTGGCCCTGAGTAAACCGATCATTGTCATCAAAGTTGGACATACCGAAGCTGCCGCCAAAGCTGCCGCCTCCCATACCGGCACCTTAACCGGCAGTGACGAAGTTCTCGATGCCGCCTTCCGACGTACCGGAGTGTTGCGCGTCAACAATATCTCCTACGTCTTCTATATGTCGGAGGTACTCGCCAAACAACCCCGCCCCAAAGGACCCCATTTAACCATCCTCACCAATGCCGGAGGTCCCGGGGTGATTGCCACTGACGCCCTGATTACCGAAGGGGGAAAACTCACCGAACTTGCCCCAGAAACCATTCGTGAACTGGATGAATTTTTACCCCCCCATTGGAGTCGCAGCAACCCGATTGACATCTTAGGCGATGCCGAACCCAGTCGCTATGCCAAAACCCTAGAAAAGGCTGCAAAAGACCCGAATAGTGATGGATTGTTGGTGATTTTAACCCCACAAGCCATGACGGACCCCACAGAAACCGCTAAACAACTCGAACCCTACGCCAAAATCAAAGATAAACCGATTTTGGCAAGCTGGATGGGCGGAGAAGATGTCACCGAAGGGGCGAACTTCCTGAATCAAGCGAATATCCCCTCCTTTCCCTATCCGGATACAGCGGCACGGTTGTTTAATTATATGTGGCGCTACAGTTACAACCTCCGCGCCTTATACGAGACGCCGGTACTGCCCAAAGATGATGACCAAAATACGCCCGATCGCGCTTTAGTTGAAAAAATTCTTACCCAGGCGCGGAAAGAGGGACGCAACCTGTTGACGGAGTTTGAATCGAAACAGGTATTCGCCGCTTATGGCATTCCCACGGTGGAAACTCGCATTGCTGTCAGCGAATCAGAAGCAGTCGCTTATGCTAATCAAATCGGCTATCCTATCGTCCTCAAATTGTATTCGGAAACGATTAGCCATAAAACCGATGTGGGAGGCGTGAAGCTCAATTTAGGCAGTCCTGAAGCGGTGGGAGATGCTTATCGGGCGATCGAAACCTCGGTAACTGCAAAAGCCGGAGCGGAATATTTCCAAGGGGTAACCGTCCAGCCCATGATTAAATTAGACGGGTATGAGTTAATCGTTGGCAGCAGTATCGACCCGCAATTTGGCCCCATCTTGCTCTTTGGCACCGGGGGACAGTTGGTGGAAGTGTTTAAAGACCGAGCGTTGGGGTTACCGCCCTTGAATACCACCCTGGCAAGGCGGATGATGGAACAGACGAAAATATACAAAGCTCTGAAGGGGATTCGGGGACGGGACCCGGTGGATATCGCGGCGATCGAACAATTGATGGTGAGATTTAGTCAGTTAATCGTCGAACAACCTTGGATTAAAGAGACGGATATTAATCCACTGTTGGTCTCTCCTGAACAGATTATCGCCTTGGATGCCCGGGTAGTCCTTCACGACCCCGATAGCAATCCTGATGAGTTACCCCGTCCAGCGATTCGGCCTTATCCGACCCAGTATATTACGATGTGGTCGATGAAGAATGGCACGCCGGTGAGAATTCGTCCGATTCGTCCGGAAGATGAACCGTTGGTGGTTAAGTTTCATGAGTCTTTGAGCGATCGCTCAGTCTATTTCCGCTACTTCCACCTGCTGAAACTCAGTCGCCGGATCTCTCACGAACGATTAGCCCGGATTTGCTTTATCGATTACGAACGCGAAATGGCACTGGTGGCTGATTACCGAGATCCCGCAACGGGAGAACATCAAATCCTCGGATTCGGTCGTCTGACGAAGTTGCACGGTTCCAATGAAGGGGAATTTGGATTATTAATTGCTGACCCGTATCAAGGGTTAGGGTTAGGAACCAAACTGTTGCAACAGTTGGTTGAAGTCGGACGAAGTGAGAAGCTGGTCCGGATTACGGCTGATATTCTGCCTGATAATGGGGCTATGCAGCATCTGTCTCAGAAAGTGGGTTTCCGCTTGCAACGGCATGAAGATGTGATTCGCGCTGAGATTGATTTGTAATCGAGTGGAGTGGGTGCGATCGGGAAACTGATCGGACCCGTTTTCACACTTCTGGGGCGATCGTCCAATCTTCCCACTGCAACCCCGGGATTTGTTCAAAATCCCGATGGTTGCGGGTGACTAGAACTGCATTGCGGTTCAGGGCGATCGCCCCAATTTTCAAGTCGTGCGCCCCGATCCGGATTCGTTGCTGTCTCAAGTCCAGGTATTGCGTCAATGCAGGGTGATCGAAATCAACTATATTAAGCCGATTGAAATCCTCTAACGTTCTGCGGAGTTGGGCGTAAGCGTAAATCAGCGGATCTCCTTTGGAGTACGATCGGCTAATTAGATTGAGTCGTCCAGACAGTTGTTCTTCCATTGTCACAATTGTAACGGCTAAATGTTTAGGATCAACCTGCTGAATGCGCTGCTCTAGGTATGGATGGCTACCCCGTTGGAAAAGGGAGAGGCAATCTGAATCCAATATCCATAGAGTCATGCTATGTCCTCCATATTGCCTGAATGATCATAGCCTTCATCAAATTGGGCTTCATCCTCCTCATCGAATTGATGATCATAGCCTTCATCAAATTGGGCTTCATCTTCCTCATCCAGTTGCCGATAATAGGCTTCATCTTCCTCATCCAGTTGCCGATAATAGGCTTCCATTTCTGCATTGCGTTCTTGACGTAACGCTTCAATATTTGCCAACATTTCATCGAAGTCTGGATCATCCTTGTATTTTCCAGCTAACTTCATCCAAGGATGCTCCGCGTTGGGATTGACAATTTGTAAGGCAGCAATTTCCGTGGTTTCTAGGCGAGTGTTCAGGGCTTGATTCAGATTGGCGATCGCCTCTTCTTTCGTCAACCCCGACCCTTGACAATCGGCCCATCCCAACACCGTTGCCTGATATCCCCCTTCTGCCTGTTCTGCAATCAGCACCGTCAAATTAATTTTATTCCAACTCGTTTCAGCGGGTTTTTGCACATGAATATTCAGCAAATCTGTTGTCATAATTTTATTCTCCGATTTGATTCCTAGTCATGATTCTCTCATTACTTTGGACTTGCCTGATTCCTGATAACTTTTCCCTCCCTCTGCACCTGACTTTCTGGAGTCTTATCAGAATTCAATAAGTCTGGGATGACTTGCCCAACTTGCTCAACATCCAAT
>JAABSJ010000001.1 GCA_011390515.1 Oscillatoria sp. | reverse complement strand
ACTCTTCATCTGTCGCTCGAAAATTAATTTGATTCATGAGTGATATTTGTATAGCTTTAGGCTATAATCGATAACATGATAATAGCCTATAAATACAAATTACGTCCTAACAAAGCCCAAGCTCATCAATTTGATGAGTGGCTTAATTTGTTGCGGATGTAATACAACTATAGGGGGGCTGAGTGTTTCAGGTGGCACGAATCCACTCGTTGTCCTGTTGATCTGATTGACTGACACAAGATCACTCAGGGGAGTAAGAAAAAGAGCAGACCTGGAACTCAAGCCGTTGAGAGCGAAGCCCATACTCAGCGCGAGAAGCCATAGCCGGGTCAGGGTCAGAATTAGAAGTAAAAACAACGGGTCGAAGGAAGCGCAAACCTTGGGCAAGAACACAGCGAACCCACTCAAGACCCAGACGAAAATAGCTATTCCCCCGAAACCAATGAGGGTCAACCCATCGAAGCTGGCCAGAATGGACAACATCAAGACCCTGAGCCGGGACATAAATAGCCAAAGCCAGAACAAAGCAGAGGCGAGAAAGGACACAGACCGATCTCAGTTAGGAGGAGATGTCTAGCAAATTCTTCAGCCTTCTCCTCTGATTCTTTTGTCAGTCAATCAGGTTTCAGGCACTGGATCAAGAGGGATAAATTTTTATCAGTCATGAATCATTAATAATTTTGAATTGTCAAGGATTTATGACAATTGAACGTTTTACATCTTTCCCGAACTGTTCATTAAAAACGGAGGGACCAGGGAGGAGCCTGATTCTGCAAAAGCTCGATAGAAGCGGTCAAAGCTGAATGCTTCATATTTTTTTACGAAAAATCATGCACAGAATTATTGACGAGATTGTAACTAATGTTACCATTAAGGAGAAATCCAAGAAAAATGACCAATGTTCTTCATCCACGAGGAATTAGCTTGGATCCGCAGTTGAATTTACAGTGGAGAGGCATTCAATGTTAGAAGCAAAACTCAACCCCTGCGCCAATTTGTTGTATGGCTGGATTCAGCGCAGAGGAAGCGGGGAAACACCCGTTAAGGTAGATTTGCAAGATTTTAAAGCCTGGACAGCAGAATATCGGGACCATCCTTATAGCGATCGCGAAATTTTTGAAGCCTTGCAACAATTAAAAGAACTCGCAGCGGTGGCGATCGCCAAAACCGAAGTCACAGTCTCTGTTTTACCCAGAGAAATCCCGGGTTCCACCGAGCATCCGTCTCTGGAATTATTACTAAATGAGTGCCATTTAACGGGAGAAAATTCAGGACATCAACACCGTTGGAATGATGTTGCGGGCGATCGCCCGAATCGATTCCTCACCATTTCCCTGGTTGTCTTCACCTCTTTTCTCTGTGGACTCATTCCCCTAGTCACGGTTCAAACCGTCCCGGAAACCCAATTGGCGCAGGTGGAAACACTCACGCCCTGGAGTGTACTGGCGCAAAACGATACTTATTAATGGTTTAAATCTATCTATAGACTGAAAATCCCCTTGCCCCTTTGATAACATCACAAAATCCGTTTTTAAAATCAGCCCAGGTCATCTAGCCCTTCTGTCTGAACGTTATACCCTGACAAGGGTGTGACCTTGGATGGAGTCGGGGAATCCTCCTGGGGTTTAGAAGTCCGGGAACTTTTTTCGTCTATACCAGAGATTGTCCATTTTAGAAACGATCGCGATCGCCTTTGTAGATGTTTGCGATCGCTTCATGGACTAAGTACGATCACTTAGCAAATCCAGAAATGGCTTGATGATTGAGATAGGCAACAATTTCAGAACCAATATTGACGTTCTAGGCAAATTCAGGTATGGCCTTCTTACAAGCGACCGACCGCGATTCCTTCAACCCCTCAGAAAATCCCTTAGCGGTTCTGAGTGGAGATAGCATTTATATTGTTTATCCCAATGGCAAAGTAGAAGCGATCGCCAGTCAATTTTTAGAGCGATCGCGGATTAAAAACCTACTTCAGCGTTGTCAGGTCTGGGGTGACCTGGCGGCTTTTTAAAAAAAGGGATAGCGAGTCATCCAAAATCCGGTGGAGATCACCGGAACTCACCAGAAGATGTAGAAATGATCCATATCTCCAGCAGTGTAAGGATATAAAATTCAGCTAGAAGGTTACTAAGCCGGATGGGGGATTTCCCTGATTAACCTTTTTATTAAGCTAATCAGGGAAAAATTAAGGCTTTACGACCTCTAACCCCAAAAAATATAAAGTCCGCCAATGCGGACTTCCCGAGATTCAAAATTCGGTTTTAAAGTCTGACGACTAGATGTCGCGTTCGCTTAACTCGCGACTAATATGATCAAAGGGTTGATCTACCCAATCACCCGGTTGAATCCCAGCTTCGGTGATCTTTTCTCTGACCATTTCCTTGAGGATTTGAATCCCGACCACAGTCGGTCCAATGGGAACGCCTAAAGAATTGTAAGTTTCGCGCAATCCTTGCAGAACTCGTTCATCAAGAACATCGGTATTTCCTGCAACTAAGGCATAACTGGCATAGCGCAGATAATAGTCCATATCCCGCAGGCAGGCCGCATAGCGACGGGTCGTATAGGCATTTCCACCGGGACGAATCAACTCAGGTAAATCCGCAAATAAACGGATCCCGGCTAGTTTAACCAGTTCGGCTGCATTGGCATTAATAATTCCAGCCGCTTGTACCCGGACAGTCCCGGTTTGAAAATAGGTCTTCAGGTTATCAATGGCGTCGCGATCGAGATAGCGACCTGTGACGTCATAGTTTTTTATCAGACTTGTGATTGCGTCCCGCATTAAATTTCTTCTCCTAACAGTGTCAACAGATGGTTTACTGATACATTTACGCGACAAAAGTCCGGCTATTGCTGGACAATGCAGCGATGGCACTATCACCATTTAACGTGATTATGGCGGTATCCCGCAAAGCTTTTAGAAAGATTCCAAAAGCGCTTGATGGTTTAAGGTCGATTCGGATGATTAGACTCGTACCCTCTTAGACTCAAGAATCCACCCCAACCTCGGCAACCAAGCAAGGAAGTCTCAACGGTAGGGCGGAAAAATATTATGGAGGGCGCTCCTTAGCGGATCCATTTTCAACTCTTGTGGGATATTTTACCCGATTGCCGGGAATGCCGGGGAAATCTCGGATTAAATCCTTACTCTTGTGTCAATGAGAGTGTTGTGCGTTATCCAGATTCGGGCAACAACAGGACCGATCGCCGAGTATTTTTACTCCTTTAATGAGCAAGAATACTTAGGAGGGAGTGAGGCAAATTGGCCTTTGCTTCCCCTCGGACGTCAGATGCTCCAACGTTTGTAGTCTACTACAAAGCGATACCCAGGAACAGGCCATTGAGTAATCCAAAGAAAGGCGAGGGGTCATTGGTCATTGGTCATTGGTCATTGGTCATTGGTTATTGGTCATTGGTCATTGGTCATTGGTCATTGGTCATTGGTCATTGGGAGAATGTTTGTAGTAACGACTTCAGTCGTTACCGCGTTAATTGGCATCGGCCAATTAACGCGCCCCTTTGGAGGCGATCGCTCCAGTCCCCAAATAGGTGCTTAAGCCGATCATGGTAAGTGTCATGGCGGACACCATGACACTCTTGGCAACGACTGAAGTCGGGACGTTGAACAATCTCCCCCAAGGACCAATGACCAAGGACCAATGACCAAGGACCAATGACCAAGGACCAATGACCAATGAAATCCTTAATATTTTCTCTATTCGTAGAGAATCAGAATTGTGCTTAAATCCAACCAGAGTTGTCCAGAATACTCAGGAAACAGGCTTTTGTATCGCTCGATACAAAAAAACCCTAAGTCAATCCCTAGGATGATTCAGGGATAACGCAACTGAATCTTGGAGCCTGACGAGCGATGGTGCTGCACACCGGCGGATCTGCACCGTGCTAATCCGCGATCGCCTACGCCATAAAACAAGGGAGCAGATGCGCTATCAAATCAAGCGACAAAGGGGAATTTTGCAATGTATGGACCCTGCATTGTTCCTGGCGATCGGCACCGACTTTGCCATCGAAATAGACCGATAGATCTGAATCCTCGAAGTTCGCGGGCGCACCCCGAATGCCTCTCTTCCCACTAAACCTGACCCGGAAACAGATCCGGCTAGATCTAGGTTCGTACCCAAACCGCTTTGACATCCTGCCCCCTGTAAGCACGCTCGTTCCCTGAAGTCGATTGACACTAACCTAGAACAGAGGAGATATTAATGTTTCAGACTCCACAAGAAGTTTTAAATTATATCCGCGAGCAAGACATCAAGATCATCGATCTCAAGTTCATCGATACGCCAGGAATCTGGCAGCACTGCTCCTTCTATCGTGACTTGATTGACGAAAGTGCCTTCGATGAAGGCGTCGCCTTCGATGGTTCCAGCATCCGGGGTTGGAAAGCCATCAATGAATCGGATATGTCAATGGTCCCCGACCCCACAACGGCCTGGATGGACCCTTTCATGGCTGAGAAAACTCTCAGCATGATTTGCAGCATCAAGGAACCCCGCACCGGCGAATGGTACAGCCGCGACCCCCGCACCATCGCTCAAAAATCCTTGGACTATCTGATTGCAACAGGTTTGGGCGATATGGCTTTCGTCGGCCCAGAAGCTGAATTCTTTGTGTTTGATGATGTTCGCTTCGATCAAACTGAAAACACCGGCTATTACTATGTCGATTCTGTAGAAGGACGCTGGAACTCTGGTAAGGAAGAAGCTGGTGGGAACCTCGGCTATAAACCGGGCTACAAACAAGGGTATTTCCCCGTTGCGCCAACGGATACCCTCCAAGATATGCGGACCGAAATGCTGCTGACGATGGCCGATTGCGGTGTCCCCATTGAAAAGCATCACCATGAAGTCGCCACCGGCGGACAAAATGAACTGGGGATTCGCTTTGCTCCCTTGGTGCAAGCGGCTGACTATTTGATGACCTACAAGTATGTCATCAAAAACGTTGCCAAGAAATATGGCAAGACGGTGACGTTTATGCCAAAGCCTTTATTTAACGATAATGGCTCCGGGATGCACACCCACCAGTCCATCTGGAAAGATGGTCAACCCACCTTCGCCGGGAATGAGTATGCTTCTTTGAGCAAGAGTGCCCTATATTACATTGGCGGTTTGCTCAAACACGCACCAGCTTTGTTAGCGATTACTAACCCCACCACCAACTCTTATAAGCGGTTGGTTCCTGGTTTTGAAGCCCCAGTGAACTTGGCTTATTCCCAAGGTAACCGTTCCGCCTCGATCCGGATTCCCCTTTCTGGACCGAATCCGAAGGCGAAACGCATGGAGTTCCGTTGTCCTGATGCCACCTGTAATCCTTACTTGGCGTTTGCGGCGATGCTCTGCGCTGGCATTGATGGGATTAAGAATCAAATTGATCCCGGTGATCCTTTGGATGTGGATATCTATGACTTGAGCCCTGAAGAGTTGGCGAAGGTCCCCTCTACTCCTGGCTCTCTGCTGGATGCCCTCAAGGCCCTGGAAGCAGATCACGAGTTCCTGACGGCAGGCGGTGTGTTTACGGAAGATTTCATCACTAGCTGGATTGAGTACAAACTCGATAATGAAGTGAACCCGATGCGTCTGCGTCCTCACCCCTATGAGTTTGCACTCTACTACGATTGTTAATCCCTTGGGTTACATCCCCTTGGCGAATTAATAGACCTCTTGCAAAATTCTAAAAAGCCCCCCTTCTTAAGGGGGGTTGGGGGGATCAATCCGGAATTTTGCAAGAGGTCTAATTAAAAAAGGGCCACCCTAAGCGGGTGGCCCTTTTTCGTGAATTCACGGAAAACAAGCGGGTTGACTGGGGTTTTCGTTACAATTATTTATATAACAACATCATCGATCGCATTGATTCACCCCTACCATGACGGATTATCTCACTAAAGTAGCCTACCAAACGGTTCAAAACAGCAAAACCTATTTTAGTCTGGCTCATAAATCTATCAGCACCCAGTTACTCAAAACCTTCGCACCCCCCCGCGAATCTAGGACGAATCCCATCTCCCCCAAGCTATTAATGCTGATTCGGGAACGACTCGATCGCCTAATCGAAACGGACTGGAATGATGCAGAACGGGGTATCTATCCCACGGACCTGCTGTTTGATCATCCCTGGGAAGATTTTTTGCGCCAGTATCCATTGCTCTGTTTAGACTTGCCCCAGGTCTGGATGCGATCGCAACAAAACAAGCATCAGGAATTTCCCTCAGACATCGATACCAGCAGCTATCCGGCCTACTACCTGCAAAACTTCCATCACCAAACCGATGGATACTTAAGTGAAAATTCGGCGAACTTATATGATTTACAGGTGGAACTGTTATTTAATGGGTCTGCCGATGCCATGCGTCGGAGAATTTTGGCCCCTTTAAAGCGATCGCTCAATACGTCGCCTGCCATTCCTCAAAATCAACTCCGCATTTTAGATGTGGCCTGTGGCACCGGACGCACCCTAAAATTCCTCCGAGGAATGCTCCCAAAAGCTGCTCTTTTTGGCATCGATTTATCCCCGGCTTATTTGCGAAAAGCGAATAAAATCCTGTCTCAAATTCCCGGGGAATTACCCCAACTCTCTCAGGCAAATGCAGAGGAAATACCCTATCGAGATAGTTATTTTCATGGTGTAACCAGCGTTTTCCTGTTTCATGAACTTCCGGCCCACGCTCGACAAACAGTGATTAATGAATGTTTTCGAGTGCTGCAACCGGGGGGAAGTTTGACCCTTTGTGATTCCATTCAAGTCAGTGATTCTCCTGAATTTAAAGAGGTTATGGAGAACTTTCCTCAGATGTTTCATGAACCCTATTACCGCAATTATATCCAGGATGATTTAGTCCATCGGTTAGAAACAGCCGGGTTTACGGATATTCAAACGGAAACCCATTTCATGAGTAAATATTGGACCGCCCGAAAACCTCACTTGAGTGAATAGGTGGGGCGACTTGAACTGGGCGATCGCCTTTTATGGCTGAGGCGATCGCCCCCATCCAATCAGCCGCCACCCTCAGTCATCCTTAGCTCAGAATTATCAATGCCACCGCAATCTATCAGTCCTTGGAGAGTAGACAGAAACGGCATGGATACGCTATACAAGGTCTAAGAAAAACCCAACGATGCACCAGTAGGAACCTGATCATGACAACAGACTTAGAAACCGAATGCACTCCCATCCCTTCTACGGAAGAGTTATTAGAGGAGCCTTCAGAGACTAACCTCGTAGAGGAACTTGAAACCGTCATTGGCAGTTTGGCTCAGGACCAAAAGGTGATGTTCGCGCTCAACGAATCGGGTCATCTTTGGAAATTCAAATACGGTACCGTTGAGGTGTTCGTGCAACTGTCCGGGACCAGTGATGAGGATACTTTAACGGTTTGGTCCTTCGTCCTCCAACTCCCCGCCAAGAATGAACCGGAGTTAATGCGGAAGTTATTGGAAATGAACTGGTTAACCACTTATGAAGCCCACTTTGGCATTGTGGACGACCGAGTGACGGTCCTCTGTAGTCGCACCGTCATGGACCTCAATCCCAGCGAAATTTCGCGATGCGTCACCATCGTAGCGGCGATCGCTGATGAAAATGATGAAAAACTGCTGGCGGAATACGGACAATAGGTGTAGAGGGTCATTGGTCATTGGTCATTTGTTATTTGTCATTGGTCATTGGTCATTTGTCATTTGGATTTTTGAATACTAAGGACCAAGGCCCAAGGCCCAAGGCCCAAGAACCAAGGACCAAGGACCAATGACCAAGGACCAATGACCATCGATTGTAGGAATTACCAAATCGTCTGAATCGTCCTTAATGCCTGAATTTTTCGGTCACGGGTGACTAAGGGAAGATTTAAAGATAAAGCAGTCGCCGCAATAATCCGGTCTGGCATATCTGGCACTACATCTCGGGGAATCTGTCGTAAAGTTTGTGCCGTAATTAAATCCAGTGAAGCTACTGCTAAACCCGTTCCAGCATCCGATAGAGCATTAATCAATTGCCCAAATGCCTCTTCGGGTAATCGATACCTTTCTACTAGATAGCTTACTTCTACTATGGAAATTGCTGACACATAAATTGGAGATTCTCGGTCTAATGCATTATCCAAAGCATTTAGGGCTGATGCGGATAATAGGGCATTTTCACGCAAATACCAAATAATTGTATGAGTGTCAGCTACAACGGCGGTCATTAAATATCCTCCCGGGGAAAATTTCCCCACATTTCTTTTCGGGCTTGGGCAATGTCTTCTTCCGTAATATCAACTTTTAAATCAGCCCACAATCCTTTGACACTCTTCAACGGTCGTTTATGCGGGTTCTTTTGGTGAAGAAATTCCGCAAAATCTAAGACTTCTTGCTGCTTGTCAGGGGTTAATGTCCGCAACTTTTCTAAAACGGCCTGTTCTAAGTTCATGGGGTTAGTTCCTCCGCCATTTTTATAGGATAATTTTTGCTCTTTGGTTAATTCAGTCTAGCAAATATTCCTTCCCCTGTTCAAGCATGGATTTAACAGGTTTCTGGGAGTTGTTCGAGTCAACAGCAAAAGCCGTTAACCTTCCCCCAGGAATGAGTGGGTTAAAGGGAGGTAAGATATGTAACGACCTTGATGTTGTCTACAGGCTCCTACCCGATCCAAAGCACTCTTAATTCTTTACTGATGCACAGTCCCCTTTGGCGATTGATTCCACCGATTCAGGTGAGCGGTTCCATGCAGATGACCATCGATTTATGGTTACTAGACCAGTATGTCTCGGGGAATCATCCCCCGGTGTTGCGATTTTATACCTGGGACCCGGTGGCGATTTCTCTGGGTTACCATCAACGGCGCTGGCCCCAACGGTGGGAGGATTTAAGGTGGCAGGGGATGCCGATTGAGTTGGTGCGGCGTCCGACTGGGGGTCGGGCGGTGTTGCATCACGGGGATTTGACTTATATGGTGGTGATGTCGGATCCGGATGTGGGGGAGGGGATTGGGGCGAAACGCTCTCCTGTGCCGGGATATGAGGCGATTTGTGAGTTTTTAATCGCGGGTTGGCGCAGTTTGGGGGTGGAGTTGGGGTATGGTCAGGCAAGACGGGGATACCGGCAGACGGCGAATTGTTTCGCGACGGCAACGGGTGCGGATTTGGTGTTGCCATCGGGGGAGAAGTTTATTGGCAGTGCTCAACTCCGGCGTAATGGGGCTCTTTTGCAGCAGGGTTCGATGCAGTTAAATCCGTCGCCGGAGTTGTTTTCTGAGGTGTTTGGAACGGAAGGACGGGTGCATTCGGGGTTGTCGGTGCTGTCTTTGCCGTTGGAGGTGATCCGGGAACGGGCGATCGCCTCCTTGGTGGAGTCTGCTTCGGGTTGTTTCGGGGTGCAGTTGATTCCTCAACCTCTTTCTGAGAGTGAATGGGAGGAAATCAACCGCTTCGCTAACCCATTCGCTAACCCAGATCTGGGGTGTGGGAAAGACTCAAATGAGGGTTCTGATCCCAAATCTGATTGTTAAAACTCGTTTTCATAATGGACAAATTCTACGCGAATCACTAGGGGAAACCCTAGATGATTTCTTTGAGAGCAAGCGGGTTTTTTGATATTGACACTTGTCAACTCCCATCAACGGCTTAATTTCTCTAGAAAACTCCTCTACTCAGTAGGGGATGTTTGCCGGACCTATCTCCGGAAAAACTGGCGGAAATCTTCATCTTGGGTACTCAATTTTACCGAGTCTACTCCCGCTTTACTTAATTTTTCCACCAGCCGATCGCAGGCGGGGCGTTCGGTGGCATAATGACCGGCGTCAATTAGGACTAAGCCGCGATCGCGCGCTTCCTGGAATTGATGAAATTTGCAATCTGAGGTGAGATAAGCCTCGGCACCGGCTTCGACCACGGCATCGATATAACTCGCTCCCGAACCGCCTAAAACCGCTACCCTGCGGATGCGCTTCTGGGGGTCAGCCGGAGAAACAATCAGTTCTGGCGGCTGCAATTTTTCTTGAATTAGGGTTAACAAATCCTGGAGGGGAAGTGCCGGTTCTAGTTGTCCGATTCTTCCATAACCGAGTCCCGGTTGGGTAGGGACAACCGCCTTGACTTGTTTAAGATTTAACCATTGTGCTAAGACATCAGCAGTCCCATGATTCACTTGGTCAAAGTTGGTGTGAGCGCTGTAAATGCCGATGCGATGGGTAAAGGCAAGTTTTGCCATCTCACCAATTGCCTCACCGCTACAGAGGGAATTGACTCCTCCAAAAATCAGGGGATGGTGAGCAAAGATTAAATTAACAGGTTCATCGGTTTGTTGGAGGGCGACGGCTTCTTCCATGACGGCTAAGGTGGGAGTTAAACAGACTAACACCCGCGCCGGTTCGGGTAAAATTCCCGGTTCGATTTGCCAACCACAATTATCCCATTTTTCTTGCCATGCTGGGTTTGCCCAGCCTTCAAACCATTGAATGATCTCGGAAATCTTCATGTTGCTACTCAGTCATCCCTTTGTACAGCCTCGGTTTCAGTTTAACAAAGCTGCTGGGAGTTAGGGGCGATCGCTCGTCTAAGTTGGGAATTTCAGCTAGGAGTGCTCGACTCAATCAGGGGTGAAGTCAGGGGCGATGGGAGCATCTCAATTTTAAAAAGGGGGCTGGGGGGTTAGGTTTCTTTTCAAAATTGAGATGCTCCCATATTTTTTTTTTAATATTTATCCTGATTTTTAAAATGCCCCTCAACTTTCCACAAAAGCATAAAAACAAAAAATATGTTATAAACTGAAACACAGAAAATCACCTTTTTACAAATACGATTACCCGGAGTTCGTTTATGGCAAACCTTTGGCTGTTCATTGAAACGAATGGGGGAGAAATCACCAGGGTGTTGATAGAAACTCCCTTGGCTCAAGTTTTAAGCGGCCCCATTAAAGACCCCGTTGCCATTTTTTTGATTATTATGGCGATGATGCTCGTCGCGCCTTTGGTGTTTGAGCGGTTAAAAATGCCGGGAATTGTGGGTTTAATTCTAGCTGGAGTCGTCATCGGACCCTACGGTTTGGGACTATTAGCCCGGGATGAAACGATTGTGCTATTAGGCACAGTGGGGTTACTATTTTTAATGTTTATGGCAGGGTTAGAAACCAGTTTAGGTGACCTCAAACTCAATGCTGATCAAGCCATTGTTTTTGGGTTGTCTACCTTTGCCATTCCGATGGTATTAGGAACGGGGGCGATGTTGTTGCTAGGATATAGTTGGTTAGCCTCAATTCTTGTTGCCTCTTGTTTTGCCTCTCATACCCTGCTGGCATTGCCCGTTTTGACCCGCCTGGGAATCATGCGCGCCCAAGCGGTAACGGCTACCTTGGGCGGAACCTTAATCACGAACGTCCTGGCGTTGTTAGTATTAGCCGTTGTTGTCAAAGCATACGGGGGTGAATTAACCCTAGAATTTTGGCTGTTTCTCATCCCTGCCTTGGCAATTTATACCGTTGCCACCTTGTGGGGAGTTCCCAAACTGGGGCGATGGTTTTTTAGAAAATTTGGTCATGATGAAGGGGCAGAATTTACCTTTGTTGTGGCTACCTTGCTGGTGGTTTCTTATGTGGCGCAACTGATTGAAATTGAGGCCATTATTGGAGCATTTTTAGCGGGGGTGGCGATTACTCAACTGATTCCGGCTTTGAGTCCGTTAATGAATCGGATTCAGTTTATTGGAAATACGCTCTTTGTCCCCTTCTTTCTGCTGTCTGTGGGGATGTTAATTGACCCGATGATTCTGATTAGTGAACCGCGATCGCTCCTAGTCGCCGGGGTCATGATTGCTGCTGAATTTATTGCTAAATATATAGCGGCATGGGGTTCAGGGAAGCTATTTGGCTGGACCTTTCCCAGTACAATGGTCGTATTTGGTTTATCCGTTGCTCAAGCCGCTTCCACTTTAGCTGCTGTGACGGTTGCTTATGAGATAGAACTGGTGGATGAAGTCACCGTGAATGGGATTATTGCGATGATTCTGGTGAGTTGTATTGCTTCTCCCTGGATTACTGCCAAATGGGGAAAAGGAGTCAAACCCGAGGAGAAAACGACCCCCCGTGAAACAGCAGGGTTGACCGATCGCGTTTTAGTTCCCGTTGCCAACCCCAGTACAGAAGATAATCTGTTAAATTTGGCGATTTTGTTGGCCAAAAACTCCAAAGGAACCTTGCTCCCCTTGCACGTTCTTTCGGACAGAAATGGCACGATTTTTCCCGAACAAAGAATTCAACAAACCCAGTTATTAGCAGCGGCAGAAACCATTGCTCATGCGGCAACGGTAGCCGTGGAAACGATTGGTCGAATTGATGCAGCGATCGCCGGGGGAATTGTTCGCATCGCCTCGGAACGCAATGCCACCTTAATTATCTGTGGGTGGAAAGGATTCTCTACCTATCGGGAAAATTTCTTTGGCAACGTAATTGATCGGATTGTGCGACGATCGCCAGTCCCGGTTCTGATTACCCGATTTCCTCAGTCCGGGAACCGCTATATTCCTCTGGCCTCCCCCTTCTCAAGGGGGAGGGGAGGGGGATCTAAGGGGGGGAAAGGGGGATCGATCACCGAATCAAAGCAAGAGGTCTTATGTTAATCACTCTGGATGATTTTATATGGATTCGGTAGCCCTTTCACCCTGGCGATCGCCCCCCTCCAATTCATATTTAGAAGGTCTCTTTTTCCATTTATCCATAATATCCTTAAAATATAACTCTTGAATCCAAATTTGAGCGACTACGGTCAACGGGAGAGCTAACAATAATCCCAACACTCCAAAAATACTGGCAAAGAAAATTTGTGCTACCAAGGTCACCGCCGGTAACAAAGACACTTGTTTGGCCATCACCGTAGGGGTCAGCCAATAACTTTCAATCTGTTGAATGATGATATACCAAATCAACACGGCCAAGGCTTTCCAAGGGGCATCTAATAACGCAATCATCAAGGGAAAAACCGCGCTCATGGTTGGGCCAATATTGGGAATAAAATTAAAAAGCCCTGCCATCAACGCATGAACT
Source organism: Oscillatoria sp. (assembly GCA_011390515.1). Classification (GTDB taxonomy): domain Bacteria; phylum Cyanobacteriota; class Cyanobacteriia; order Cyanobacteriales; family Laspinemataceae; genus Laspinema. The sequence continues at coordinate 99,282 of JAABSJ010000001.1, read as the reverse complement.
AAAACCAGATCCACTTTTAAGATCCAGAGGCCGATTCCACTTAAACTCCCGATAAAAATACAATTAATCGTAATTCCGGCCAACCAGTTTCCTAAAGCAATTTCACATTCATCTAAAATTTCATGGGTACGACGGCGATAAAAAGAGGGAAATAGCCGGACAAATGCCTGCCGATATTCCAACGGATTGGCTAACAGCATTAAAGTCAGCACAATCACAAATAAAAATTGAAGGGCAATTCTAAAGGAATTAGAGAAGAAATCGAAAAAATTCGTGACCGATCGCAGAACAAATGGCTGCAACTGCACAATCAACTCAGCCAGACTCGGGGGTTGCGGTAACCAAAGGGGCAACTGAGTCTCCAGCGATCGCAGCCAAACCCGCAACGCTAGAAACACTTGCGGTAATAGCTCAATCATCCGTTGGGATTGTTCCAGAAACTGAGGAACCACCAGCCAAATAAACAGCACATTGAACAAAACCGTCAAAGAGAGAGTGATGAAAATAGCAACCGTGCGGTTGAGACGTAATCGCTTCTGGAACTGCTTGGCAATACTATTTAAAGCAGTAGCAAAAACAACCGCAACAAATAACAGTAACAACAATTGCCGAATTTCCCACAGAATATAAAGGGAAATCAGAATGGCAACAAACCCCAGCCATTGACCAAATTTCACAGGTGTTGCTCGCGCGCGATAATAAACTTTCCTTTAGGAATATAGCCCATGACCTCTGCGAAATGGGGAGAGGGGCCGCGATTTTAGGGCAGGCAACTGCCCCTACCCAGTAAAAAATCCCCGGACCCGCCCGCTTTTTTGATATTCTGAACCATTGGACTAGCAATTATTCAAACCATGCCCGCGCCCAGCACCTCTACCCTCACAGCATTTCCTCTGACAGCAGTTGTCGGTCAGGAGGCGATTAAACTCGCCCTACTGTTAACCGCAGTAGACCCCGGATTGGGAGGACTGGCGATCGCCGGTCGTCGGGGAACCGCCAAATCCGTGATGGCGCGTGCCATCCACGCCCTGTTACCCCCAATTGAAGTCGTCAAAGACTCCCTCGCCAACTGCAATCCCAGCAATCCCGATGAATGGGACGACCTCACCCGAGAAACTTATCCGACCCAAGGGACCAACGGCACTACCCCGGATGAGGTTCCCACCCAAATCATTCCCGCCCCCTTTGTCCAAATCCCCCTCGGAGTCACCGAAGACCGCCTCTTAGGGTCCGTGGATGTGGAACAGTCGGTCAAGCAAGGAGACACCGTATTTCAACCGGGTTTACTCGCCCAAGCGCATCGGGGGGTACTCTATATCGATGAAATCAACCTCCTCGATGACCAAATTGCCAACCTGCTGTTAAGCGTCCTCACCGATGGACGCAACCAAATCGAACGGGAAGGGATTAGCTTCCAACATCCCTGCCGACCCCTGTTTATCGCCACCTATAACCCCGAGGAAGGGTCCCTGCGCGAACATCTGCTCGATCGCATTGCCATTACCCTCTCCGCAGATGGGGTCCTCGGCCTCGATCAGCGCGTGGAAGCGGTGGAACAAGCCTTATCTTACTCCGCCTCTCCCCAGGCATTCTTACACCAATACACCGAAGATATCGACAACCTGAAAACCCAAATTCTCCTCGCCCGAGAATGGTTAAAAGATGTAGAAATTAACTCGGACCAAATCGCCTATCTCGTCAATGAAGCCCTCCGAGGCGGCGTTCAGGGACATCGCGCCGAATTATTTGCCCTGCGCGTCGCCAAGGCATCAGCGGCCCTGGATGGTCGCACCGCAGTCAATGCCGAGGACCTGCGTCGGGCGGTGGAATTGGTGATTGTCCCCCGTTCAACGATTGTCCAAACCCCACCGGAGGAGGAACAACCGCCACCGCCACCGCCACCGCCACCGCAGCAAGACAACTCGGATCAGCAACAAGATGAACCGGAGGAGGAAGAACCGGAAGAACAGGAAGAACAGGAAGAACAGGAACAACCGGAACAGGAACAAAGTATTCCCGAGGAGTTTTTGTTCGATCCTGAAGGGGTGATTATGGACCCGAGTGTGCTGTATTTCGCACAAATGGCGAAGCGGCAAGGTAAGTCAGGCAGTCGCAGCATTATTTTTTCTGACGATCGCGGACGGTATATTAAGCCAATGTTACCCAAGGGCAAGGTGCAACGGGTGGCGGTGGATGCGACATTACGCGCTGCTGCCCCCTATCAAAAAGCCCGTCGGGAAAAGCAACCGGACCGCAAGGTAATTGTAGAACAGGGAGATTTGCGATCGAAGCGCTTGGCGAGAAAAGCCGGGTCTTTAATTATTTTTGTGGTGGATGCCTCGGGTTCGATGGCACTCAACCGGATGCAATCGGCGAAAGGGGCTGTCTTACAACTGCTGACAGAAGCGTATCAAAACCGCGACCAAATCGCCTTGATTCCGTTTCGGGGAGAACAGGCGGATGTGTTGCTACCTCCGACGCGATCGATTACTTCCGCCCGCAGACGGTTGGAACGCTTGCCCTGTGGCGGTGGATCACCTTTAGCACATGGGTTAAGTACGGCAGTGCGGGTGGGGTTAAATGCTCAACAATCGGGGGATATCGGTCAAGTGGCGATCGTGGCCATTACCGATGGACGGGGAAATGTTCCCTTGTCTCGGTCCTTGGGTGAACCGCCAATCGAAGGTGAGAAACCGGATATTAAGGGGGAATTGCTCAACATTGCCGGTAAAATTCGCGGGGTGGGAATGCAGTTGTTGATGATTGATACAGAGAATAAGTTCGTTTCTACGGGGTTTGCGAAAGAGTTGGCCAAAGCGGCAGGGGGTCGATATTATAGTTTACCCAAGGCCACGGACCGGGCGATCGCCGATATGGCTAGAGGTGCACTAGCAGAAATGAAATCTCGCTCTTGACCCGGGTACAGGATTAAGTCCAGCAGACCAGAAACCGGGTTTTTATCCAGACTTGGTGGCGTTTGGGGCAGAGATTTGCTCAAAAAACCCGGTTTCTAACCTGGACCGGACTGATGACCCTGAACCGGCAAAGGATTCTCAGGCACTCTCTCAAAAACGCTCTGGGGACCCGGAGTTCCCCGGGGCTGAACAGGAAGGACCCGCTGGGGTTTCTTCGGCCAAAACAATGCATGGACTAGACCCAACTCATGCCATAATAAGTCGGCTGTCGCCCAACAAACTTGCTGCTGTCAATGGCTGAACGACCCCAATCCCCGGAAGAACTTGCTGCGGTTTTAGAAAACATCACGGACCTGAATTTTAACCTTCCGGACCCGGAAGATGAGGACATTTCAGAGCCTGATTTTGAGCATCAGGTGGATAATGCCTGGAAAGTTTGCGACCATTTTGATTTGCAAACGGATATTTGGCGTGGACGGATCCTGAGTGCGGTGCGCGATCGCGAGAAAATTGGCGGAGAAGGACGCGGCAGGGGCTTCCTTAACTGGCTCAAGGACCGGGAAATCAGCAAAAGTCAGGCATACTCCCTGATTGAACTGGCAAATAGTGCCGATACCCTCTTAAGTCAGGGGGATTTGGACCCGGAAACCATTAATAAATTTAGCAAACGGGCGTTTGTGGAAACCGCCAAATCGGCCCCGGAAGTGCAGCAAATGGTCACTCAGGCCGCCCGAGATGGCGATCGCATCACCCGCAGGGAAGTGCGCCAACTCTCGGACGAATGGACCGCCATGACGTCGGAATTGCTGCCGGAAGAGGTCAAAGAAAAGGCCACTGCCGGTTCTCTTCCCCCCCGTTATCTCGCGCCATTGGTCCGGGAAATGGAGAAACTCCCCCCCACTCACCAGGTTTCGATTCGGGAGGAAGCGTCAATCAATCCTGATGTGGATACGGTGAAGCAACTGACTTCCGATGCGCGGAGTTTGTCAAAATATTTAGATGCAGCGGCCCAGGTGCAGGCGATCGCCGCCAGTTCCATTGATGTAGAAATGGCCTTAGAAGAAGCACTGCGCATGGGTTGTCTGAACACAGCAGCAGATTTGGTCAAACAAGCGTCCCAAATAGAACAAACCGTTGCCAAACTTTACACCACTTGGCGACGTTTGGGCAGTCTGACCGATCGCCTCTATGTGGATACAGGAGCCAGCACCCCCCATTTGCGGATGCTGTTGACCTGTTTGGACCGATTAGCGGGTCAAGTAATTGAGGTGCCCCTGGGGGATGAAGGCGATCGCACGATTCGCTTGCAAATCCTCAGCGATTCTCAGCCCGAGTAATCTTCTTTTGGAACCCTCACCCGCACCCTCTAGGGTGCGGGTTTTTGCTGCGCTTTTCCTTCCCTAGAGGCACTCCCCAAAATGTACCGGCTGACTGTAGTCATACCAAATCCGGTTGTTAAAAGTCAGTTTTCGCTCCGCAGCCCGCGCAGGCCTGTGCTGAGTAAAGCCTGTCCTGAGCCAGTCGAAGGGGGGGTCGAAGTGCGGGCTTCGTCCGCAAGTGCCCCGGGCTACAGCCTGTGGGTTTTTATAGACCTACAGCAACCGAATTCCGTATCACTGCAATATAGCGGTTCCCACAGTTATGAGGTACGTTTTGGGAGTGCGAGCATCTTGCTCGCTATCGACAATAGCGAGCAAGATGCAAAGCCTACGGCATAGGTTCGCTTACCGCACTCCTAGAGATATCTGTACCCCACCAGTCCGGGAACCGCGATATCGGATTTTCCTGCGTAAAAATACTAGCCTATCCGAGGCGAGTTTTGACCGTGAATTTAGAGGGATTAGAGACCCCATGAACTCCACCGCCTCAGCCCTTGGGCAAAGGAGGTTTTAACGGGTTAATTCTTGCTGCGGCGCAGTTTCTCAAAGCTAACTCATGAGGTAAAGCTCTGATTTGACCACCCGGTATTCTGGAACTTAATTCGGGTTTTGCTAACCGTTGAACGGAATTTTTATGATTTTATTACCTGAATGTTTATAATAAACAATCCGTAAATTTAATTAAATCTCTTTCGAGCTTCCCCGGTTAGTCAGAGCTTGAATGGGTTGATGTGATATCCAGTACCGATTTTTGCTCCAAGGACTCGCAACGGCCAAGGGATATGTTGATCCAACTCTCACCTTCAGGTTTCGAGCTGCTGTATGAGCCGGAATGCTATCATGAACATAGAGGAGGATTTACCTTGGGTCAGAGGGAGATGAACCCCTGGGTTCAACTGGGAAAATTGGTGACCCGACCTCAAATCAAGTGTAAAATTAAAATCATTTAAAACTAAGTCAATACAAACCCTGGCCCCAACCCGATTTGTGATCTAGTCAAAAATGACGTTCCTTGGGTCAATATCCCGATGAAGCGCCAAAGGTGACGTGACCACTGATCCCTGGAAAAACTCGGTCGATATCTCCTCTGATCTCCTACTGCTCTTGTTGAATATCACCCTCAATGCCATGCCTCCTATTGACCCTTTAAGCTCTCTCCCCACTCTCAAACAACAGCACGAACGCCAGCGCCTCTTGACTCAAGTGGCTTTACGAATCCGGGAATCTCTCGATGTTGATCAAATCCTGAATGCCACGGTGGTAGAAGTCAGGGAGCTATTAAGATGCGATCGCGTTTGGGTGTATCGCTTCAACCCCACAGGGCAGGGCCAAATTATTGCCGAATCCGTGGATCCCCAGCAGATGTCCATCGTGGGCGCTCAGATTTTTAGTGACTCTCCCCAGAACCTAGCGGAACTCTACAAAGGTACTCAAGCCCTCCCTGATGTTGATAGCATTTCATTATCCCCAGAGTGCCGAGAACTCTTCACCCGCTTCGAGATTAGAGCCCATCTGGCGATTCCAATTGTGAGGCATCGAGACGATCCCTCCTCAGCGAACCCACTCTGGGGATGGCTGGTTGCCAATCAATGTCAACAACCGAGGGAATGGCATGAGCTAGAAATCGATTTTTTAGAACAACTGGCGGTGCAAATTGCGATCGCCATCCAACAAGCTGAACTTTACGAACAAGTTAAAACCGAACTGATCCAACGCCAACGGATGGACAAGGTACTCCAGTCCTCCGAGGCCCAATATCGCCGCTTATTTGAGAGCAACCCCAATCCGATGTGGGTTTATGACCTCCAAACCCTCTCCATTCTCGCGGTCAATCAGGCGGCGATTTCCCTGTATGGTTATTCCCGCGAAGAGTTTCTGGGGATGACCCTGACAGATCTGCGAGGGTCCGACTCCCGGGAAGAGGCCAGCCAGACTGTCTCGCGGGTCCGAGATCAAGGTTATAGCCATACCGGAGTGGTCAAGCAACGGCAGAAAGATGGCACCCTCATTGATGTCGAACTCAGTTCTAATGCCATCACCTGGTTGGGAAAACCCGCCCGATTAGTCTTAGGACAAGATGTCACCCAACGCTTGCGCTCAGAAATTGCCCTGCGCGAGAGTGAGCATCGGTACGCGAGTTTAGCTGCCGTCTCTCCCGTGGGCATTTTTCGCACGGACCAAGCGGGAAACTGTACCTTTCTCAACCAACGCGCTCTAGATATAATGGGAATTTCCCTAGAGGCGGGGATAGGGGATGGGTGGGCCCGGAGATTACACCCGGAGGACCAAGGGATTCTCGCTGTATGGGAGCGATCGGTTAGGGAAAATTTCCCCTTTGAGGGGGAGTATCGTTTTGTCAAACCTAATGGGGAAGTGTCCTGGGTCTTCGGTCAAGCGGTCCCGGAAAGAAACGCCGAGGGAGAGATTATCTCTTATGTCGGCACCCTGACGGATATTAGCGATCGCATTCGCGCCGAAAATGCCCTGCAACAACTCAATCAAGAGCTAGAACTCCGGGTTCAAGAACGGACTCGGGAATTAGCCAATACTATTGATCGCCTCCATCAAGAAATCGCTGAACGGGAACGAGCCGAACGAGAACAACAGCGCCAAGCGGAACGATTGCAATATTTACTCGCCCGCAGTTCCACGATCATTTATAGCTGTGATGCGGATTGTCAGACGACCTTTGTCAGTGATAATTGTCAAACCATCCTCGGATATGAACCTCGACAGTATATAGAAGATGCCAATTTCTGGATTGAGCGGGTTCATCCCGAGGACCTACAACGGATCCTGGCTGAAAAACCCCGTTTATTTGAAACCCAGTACCACATCTGTGAGTATCGCTTTCGCCATGCCGATGGCAGCTATCGGTGGTTGCGGGATCAAGCCAGCCTGATTCATGACCCTGGCGGAGAGATTCTGGAAATCGTTGGTTCGACTCTGGACATTACCGATCGCAAACAAACCGAACTTGCTTTGATGCAAAGCGAAGAACAATTTAGGCAACTAGCAGAAACCATCCATGAAACGTTCTTTCTATTCTCCGCTGATCTCCAGTCTCTGATTTACATCAGTCCTTGTTATCAGACCATTTGGGGCCGTTCTTGCCAAAGCCTTTACGACCAACCCCAATCCTGGTTTGACTCAATTCATCCCGGGGATCGCAATCGAATCATTGCTATTTTTGAACAATTGGGCGAAAATCATGGAGAAATCGATGAGGAATATCGAATCCTGCATCCCGATGGAACGGTGCGGTGGATTGCCGTGGCGACGGCTTTTGTCCAAGATCCAGCCTTCGGGCCCTACCGCCTCGCCGGAATTGCCGAAGATATCACGAAACGCAAGCAGGCAGAAGCCGCATTAAGCCAAAGTGAAGCACTCTTCCAAAAGATGGCGGCCAATGTTCCGGGGATGATTTATCAATATTGCCTTCATCCCGATCTGCGGGAAGAATTTACTTATGTGAGTTCCGTCTGCCAAGAAATCTTTGAGGTCGAGTCGGAGCAAGTGCTGCAAAACTCAGCCTGCCTGTGGAGTTTAATTCATCCAGAGGATCAGTTGCAGCTACGCGACACCATCCAGGGTTCTCAAGAAGCCCTAGAGCAATTGTATTACTGCGCGCGGATCGTGACCCCCTCGGGGCGTCTCAAATGGATTGAAGCGATTTCTCGCCCGGAAGTGCAAGCTGATGGCCGGGTGATTTGGAATGGGGTCTTGATGGATATTAGCGATCGCAAGGCTGCTGAAGCCCAATTGCAGAAAGTGACTCAACTGCAACAGGCCATTCTCGATGGTGCGAACTCGATGATTATTTCGACCGATGCCGATGGGTTTGTTCAAACCTTTAATAGAAGCGCTCAACGACTCCTCGGATACAGTCCAGAAGAGGCGATCGGCAAGCTCACCCCCCAGAGCTTTATTGAAGCGCAACAAATCCCCGACTGTTTGCAAATGCTGTCCTCCCTCACCCAGGGAGTCTCTAGCGAGCGGGAATGGATCTACCGGCGCAAAGATGGCTCTTGCTTTCCCGTGGAACTCTCCCTGACTCCGTTGCGCGATGACAAGGGTAACACCATTGGAGCCGTGGGGATTGCCAGTGATATCAGCGATCGCAAGGCCATCGAGGCGCAACGGCAACAGTTAGCCTCCGTGGTCAAGAATAGTTCTGACTTCATCAGCATTGCCAACCTTGATGGGGAAGCAATCTATCTCAACCCGGCAGGTCAAAAGCTGGTGGGATTAGATGGCATCGAAGCGGTCCAAAACACGACTATTTTAGACTACTTTCCTCCGGAAGACCGCGCCACCATTCAAAGGCGAATTCTCCCGAGCGTACTCCAACGCGGACATTGGGAAGGGGAAATTCATTTCAGGCATTTCCAAACAGGCCAATCGATTCCCGTGTTGTGGAACATCTTTGTCCTCAAAGACCCGGAAACAGGTCAAGCCCTGAATTTGGCCACCGTCACTCGGGACATTACGGAACGCAAGCGAGCACAGCGGGTTTTGCAAGTGACAAAAAATCGTTTGGAGTATCTGCTTTCCTCTAATCCGACAGTGATTTACAGCCGAAAAGTTACGGGAAGTTACCCGATGACTTTCATCAGCGAAAACATCAGCGCGATCGCCGGATACAAGGCCGGGGAATTTCTCTCTAATCCCGATTTTTGGGTCGATTTAATTCATCCTGAAGATCGGGAACGGGCGAGATCCGGACTCATTGAAGTCGGCGATCGGGGTTATGTCTACCGGGAATATCGCCTGCGCCATATCTCGGGAATGTACTTGTGGATTCGAGATGATATGAAACTGATGCGGGATGAGAATAATCTTCCCGGTGAAATTGTGGGTTCTTGGAGCGATATTAGTGAGCGCAAACTCGCAGAACAGGCACTCTACCAAAGTCAAGAGCGGTATAGTTCTTTGGTGGCGAATATTCCTGGGGCAGTTTATCGCAAACTCTGTTTGTTAGATTGCTGGACGATGGAGTTGATTGGGGAAGAAATTCAAGCCATTTCCGGTTACCCTGCGGCGGATTTTATCTTAAATCATCGTCGCAGTTATGCCAGCATTATCCATCCCGAGGACCTCCCTTCCGTGGAAAATCTCCTCGCCCGGTTATGTACATCCGATACAACCTTTGAAATAGAATATCGGATTGTGCACGGTGATGGCAATCCGCGATGGATCAGTGAACGGGGGAAAGTGATTTTAAGCGAAAAGGGTGACCCCTTGTGGGTGGATGGGGTGCTGTTTGATATCACCGCCCGCAAACAAGTCGAGGCGAAGCTGGCCAGACGGGATCTCTATTCTAATGCTTTAGTTGCAGCGCAACGACAGCTCTTAACGAATTCAGTGGACCCCGACTCCTACCAGAACATTCTCAATATCCTCGGACCCCTTGTCCAAGCCAGCCGGATTTACATCTTTGAAAACCACCGGAATGCTCAATCCCAACTGTTCATGAGTCAAAAAGCCGAGTGGTGCGCTGAGAATATTGCCCCAGAAATCAATAACCCCCGCTTGCAAAATCTCCCCTACGATGAATTTTTTCCGCGCTGGGTGGAAAGTTTATCTCAAGGAAAGATAGTGCAGGGCTTTGTCGCCGATTTTCCCGAGTCGGAACGGGAAATTTTAGAGCCCCAGGATATCCAGGCCATTTTAATTTTACCCTTGATCGTGAAGGGGGAATTTTTCGGGTTTATTGGGTTTGATAATTGTCACTCCTCTCGGGAATGGGATGCTTTAGAAATTGATTTGTTAAATTCCATTGCCGGAGCGATTTCTGTGGCGAAAGAGCGGCAGTTGATTCAGGAAGCCTTAGAAAGACAACTGGCGGCAGTGGAAGCCGCCACCGATGCGATCGCGATCCTCAATGAGCATCATGAGTTTATTTATGTGAATTCCGCTCACCTTAAGTTATTCGAGTACGACAGTCCTCATCTCCTCCTCGGTAAAACCTGGCATGAGTTGTACAATGCCGATGAAATCGAACGCCTGAACCAAGAGGTTTTTTCCCAGCTAACTACCCTAGGCAACTGGCAAGGTGAAGCAACGGCTAAAACCTTTCATGGCCGGACTTTTGCTCAAGAAATCTCCTTCACGCGAATTTCTGGCATCGGGACCATCTGCGTCGGTCGCGATATTTCTGAACGCAAACAAGCCTCTGACCAAATTAAAGCCTCTCTCAAGGAAAAAGAGGTACTGCTCAAAGAAATTCACCATCGGGTGAAAAATAATCTGCAAATTATTCAGAGTCTGTTGCGCTTACAATCTAATTACACCAAGGATGCCCATGCCCTTCAGATGTTCCGAGATAGCCAGAATCGAATCCGCTCAATGGCTTTGATTCACGATTTATTGTATCGGTCTCCTCAGCTATCCCGGATTAACTTTTCTGAATATATCCAGAATTTTACCCGGATATTATTACGCGCTTATGATGTAGGAACTCGCTCCATTGCCATAGAAGTGAACGCGAACCCGATTGAATTGGGGATTGATACAGCCCTCCCTTGCGGTTTAATTCTCAATGAAATTATTAGTAATTCCTTGAAATATGCCTTCCCGGAAGGGCAAGGCGGTAAAATTTTTGTAGAATTTTCAGTTGATGAAGATGCCAATTTTAACCTGATTGTTGGCGATGATGGCATGGGACTCCCCCCCAATCTTGACTTTAGGAATACTCCTTCTCTGGGGTTGCAATTAATCTGCGATTGTACGAAACAACTGGATGGCACGATTGAACTGGCTCCCACCCCAGGAACCAAGTTTATCATTCGCTTCAAAGAGCTTAATTATAAGAAGAGGACTTAAAAAAATGGAACCGATTAAAATTTTAGTGGTTGAGGATGAACCCATTACAGCCCGAGATTTGAACCAGTCCTTAAAATCTCTAGGTTATACTGTATCTGCAACGGTTGATTGCGCCGAAGACGCCCTGGAAGAAGTCTCTAAGATTCAGCCTGATTTGGTACTGATGGATATTATCTTAAAGGGAACACTAGATGGAATAAACTTGGCGAATATAATTCGTCAACTATACAATATTCCGGTGATTTTTTTGACCGCCTACTCCGATGAAGAGACCTTGCAACGGGCGGGAATTACCGAACCTTTTGGATACTTGCTTAAACCCTTTGATGAACGGGAAATCCATAGTTCGATTCAGATTGCTTTGCGACGACATCAAGTCGAACAGAAGATGCGGGAAAATTTGGAAATCTCTGAGGCTCTCCGCCAAGAAGCAGAACGATTAGCTGAGGTCAAAAGTCGCTATATTTCGATGACTTCCCATGAATTTCGGACCCCGATGACCACGATTCAAGGGTCTACTGAGTTATTGCAATATTACAGTCATCGCTGGACTGATGAGAAAAAACTGATCCACTATCAGCGGATTAAAGATGCGGTTAAGCGGATGACGAATTTATTAGATGAAGTCCTGATGATCGGGAAGGCAGAATCGGGTAAACTTCCGTTTAATCCCCAACCTGTGAATTTAGTGATTTTCTGTCAAAACCTGGCGGAAGAACAGGAACTGGGGAATAGAACTGACCAACGGATTCGTATCACCCTTCGGGGATATTTTCCCGAGGGTTGGCGATTTGACGAAAACCTGTTACGCCATATTCTGACCAACTTGCTCTCCAATGCGATTAAATATTCTCCCAATGGAGAGGATGTTAATTTTATCATCACCGGGAAAGATAATCAAGTTGTTTTTGAAATTCAAGATCGGGGGATTGGCATTCCGGCTGAAGAACTGGATCAATTATTTGAGTCGTTTGAGCGGGCTACTAATGTAGGGAGTATTCCCGGAACCGGGTTGGGATTGGCCATTGTCAAAAAATGTGTAGATGCCCACGGTGGGACCATTTCTGTGGAGAGTATTCAGGATGTCGGCACAACGTTTACGGTGAGGCTGCCGTGCAAGTGAACTTGACCGATGGATGGTGGGGGCTGCGATCGCCTTTTATAGGGAATTCGGTTGTCAAAGGTCTATAAAAACCCGCACCCTAAAGGGTGGGGCTATACGGACGAAGCCCGCCTGCGCGGGCTAAAAGCGAAAACCGACTTTTAACAACCGGATTTGGTATTATTAAATCCAAGCGTCATCCTTGATCTGAGTCTCTGCAAAAAAGGTATCTGTCGGAGTAAATGCTTGCGCCCCAGGGGCGCAAGCATTTACTCCGACAGTGACGGGGCTACTCCGTTGCGTCACTACGAACGATTGACGGGGCTACTCCGTTGCGTCACCACGAACGATTGACGGGGCTACTCCGTTGCGTCACTACGAACGATTGACGGGGCTACTCCGTTGCGTCACTACGAACGAAGGTTTTGGAGATATTATTTTTTGGAGTTCCCTGAGAGCAGGCCCCCAGTTGGGCATCCCGGATAACCTGATTGTGGGCAGAGTTGACCTTGATTGGCGATTTCCTGAAAAAATGGTAAAGTTATATAACGAACGGTAAAGTAAAATAAAAGACATTTAATTGGTGTTAACCAGTTGAACCTTGACCTTAAATCACAAATTAGGTCAGTTCTAGGAACGTCGGCGACCATATCATCAGGAGAAAACACAGCTATGCCCCAGCTTGAGGCTACCAGCACCACCTTTGACTTCCAAAGCGCCAACTATAAAGACGCTTACAGCCGAATTAACGCAATCGTGATCGAAGGCGAACAGGAGGCCAATGATAACTATATTAAACTGGCTGAAATGCTGCCGGATTCTAAAGACGAATTGATTAGCTTGGCGAAAATGGAAATCCGCCACAAGAAAGGGTTCCAAGCCTGTGGGCGGAATTTAGAGGTAGAACCTGACATGGAGTTTGCCCAGGAATTTTTTTCCGGGTTGCACCAAAATTTCCAAACGGCAGCAGCCTCTGGCAATGTCGTCACCTGTTTGTTAATTCAAGCGTTAATTATCGAAAGCTTTGCGATCGCCGCATACAACATTTATATCCCCGTGGCAGACCCCTTTGCACGGAAAATTACCGAAGGCGTCGTCAAAGACGAATACAGCCACCTCAATTTTGGGGAAAAATGGCTGCAAGCTCATTTTGAAGATTCTAAAACTGAACTCGAACAAGCCAACCGCCAGAACCTCCCCATCGTCTGGAAGATGCTCAATCAGGTGGACAAGGATGCTAAGGTCCTGGGAATGGAAAAAGAAGCCCTCGTGGAAGACTTTATGATCGCTTACGGCGAAGCCCTCAGCACGATTGGGTTTACCACTCGCGATATTATGCGGATGTCTGCTTACGGACTCACCGGAGCCTAAATTCACCCCTTCAACCCACTGGCGATCGCCCTCGATAGAAGTCAATTTTTGCTTCCGTCGGGGGTGAAGCTATGATTGGGGTCCCAGCGGACACCTCCGCCAAAGATGCACAGTCCAACCCCGAACTCCCAGATCTTCCTCCCCGTCACCATCCCGCCTCAAAATTGGTAAAACCCTGACAACCGAGGTCAGTTTTGGCAGTAGTTCAGGATTTTTTGATTAGCCCTGTCAAGGTGTATTGATACCAAATCCGGTTGTTAAAAGTCGGTTTTCTTTCTTAGCCCGCGCAGGCGGGCTTCGTCCGTATAGCCCCACCCTTCAGGGTGCGGGTTTTTACAGACCTTTGACAACCGGATTCCGTATGATTTGTCGGAGTAAATGCTTGCGCCCTTGGGGCGCAAGCATTTACTCCGACAAGAAACAATGATTTTTCGTGATTAAATTTACCTCTTGTAGGGGCGCTTCGAGAAGCGCCCCTACAAGAAATAACGATTTTTCGTGATTAAATTTACCACCTTGACAGGGCTAGGATTTTTTGATGCATCCAACCCCAGGGAAACAGACAAGGCTACCGGGACTCCCGTGCAGTCTTGGTGTACTATTTAAAGATATTCTTAACGAATCTTTTCCTTTAACCCTACTGCGCCTGATTCAAAGGCTACCCTAAAACGCTTAATGTTTGGTCTCATCGGTCACCTTACCAGTTTGGCTCACGCCCAGTCTGTTGCTAGAGATCTGGGTTACCCGGAATATGCCGATCAAGGGTTGGATTTCTGGTGTTCCGCCCCACCGCAGATAGTCGATAACATCACTGTTACCAGTGCCACCGGCCAGATTATTGAAGGACGGTATGTGGAATCCTGCTTTCTGCCAGAGATGCTCGCCTCCCGGCGCATCAAGGCGGCAACGCGGAAAATCCTTAACGCGATGGCTCACGCCCAAAAACATGGCATTAACATCACGGCACTTGGGGGCTTTTCCTCAATTATCTTTGAAAACTTTAACTTGCAGCAATTCGAGCAAGTTCGCAATATCAAGCTAGAGTTTGAACGTTTTACCACAGGAAACACCCACACCGCCTATATTATCTGTCAGCAGGTAGAACAAGCCTCAAAACAGCTTGGCATCAACTTGTCGAAGGCAACCGTGGCAGTTTGTGGAGCCACCGGAGATATCGGGAGTGCCGTCTGTCGCTGGTTGAACAGTCGAACGGATGTTGCAGAACTCCTGCTAATCGCCCGCGATCGCGAACGATTGCGGCTCTTGCAAGAAGATTTAGGACGCGGCAAAATTATGGGCTTGGAAGAAGCTCTCCCCCAAGCCGATATTGTCGTCTGGGTGGCCAGTATGCCCAAAGGGGTGCAAATTGATGCCAATTCCTTAAAGCATCCTTGTTTGCTCATTGATGGCGGGTATCCCAAAAACCTGGAGACCCAGTTTCAACACCCGGAGGTTTCTGTCCTTAAAGGTGGGATTGTCGAACATACCCTAGATATCGATTGGCGAATTATGCAAATCGTCAGTATGGATGTCCCCGCACGTCAGCTTTTTGCTTGCTTTGCCGAGTCTATGCTCCTGGAATTTGAAAAAATCTATACGAATTTCTCCTGGGGACGTAATCAAATTTCGGTGCAGAAGATGGCAATGATCGGCGAATGGTCGATTAAGCATGGCTTTCAACCCCTGCTGCTTGAGCCTCGTTAGTCTCTAGGTTGGGAATAGGGGAGGATGGAAAGGCTGTTTGTAGTAACGACTTCAGTCGTTCCCCTCTTCCCCACCTCCCCCAACTCCCGTCTCTCCCCTATCTGCCCTATCTGCCCTATCTCCCATCTCTCCCCCATCTCCCCTATCTCCCGGATCTCCCTCCTCTCTCTAACTCCCCACCTGTTATGGCAACTCCCGAACGCAGAACTTTCCTTTTAGATTTTGAAAAGCCCCTAGCCGAACTGGAAGGGCGGATTCAACAAATCCGAGAACTCGCCGAAGAAAATGGGGTGGATGTCTCCGAGGAAATCCGCCAGTTGGAAGCGCGCGCTAACCAACTGCGCCAGGAAATTTTTTCCACGTTAACGCCCTATCAGCGGTTGCAGTTAGCCCGTCATCCCCGGAGGCCCAGTACCTTAGATTACATTCAAGCGATTACCGATGAATGGATGGAACTGCATGGCGATCGCGGGGGATATGATGACCCGGCTTTAGTCGGTGGGATGGCCCGGATTGGCGGCATTCCGGCGGTCATTCTCGGTCATCAGAAAGGTCGGGATACCAAAGATAATGTCACCCGCAATTTTGGGATGGCTTCCCCTGGGGGTTATCGCAAGGCGATGCGGTTGATGGACCATGCGAACCGCTTCGGAATGCCGATTTTTACGTTTATTGATACTCCCGGCGCTTGGGCGGGGGTAGAGGCAGAACATCAAGGTCAGGGAGAGGCGATCGCCTACAATCTGCGGGAAATGTTCCGTTTGGATGTGCCGATTATTTCTACCGTAATTGGTGAAGGGGGTTCCGGTGGGGCGTTGGGGATTGGGGTAGGCGATCGCCTCCTGATGTTTGAACACGCAGTTTACACCGTCGCCACTCCCGAAGCTTGTGCCGCCATTCTCTGGAAAGATGCCTCCAAGGCCCCTCGCGCTGCTGAAGCCCTGAAAATTACCTCCTGGGATTTAAAAAACCTGGGGATTCTCGACGAAATCCTGCCCGAACCTTTGGGGGGCGCTCATTCCAATCCCCTACAGGCCGCTTCTAGTCTGAAGGAAGCGTTATTAAAGAATTTAGACGAATTGTCTGCTTTAAGCAGTCAGCAACGCCGGGAACTGCGCTATCAGAAGTTTCGCCGGATTGGGGTGTTTGCAGAAGTGCCTGCCTAAGTTGGCTCTATTCCTGGGCTGAGATTGAGGCGGTTTACCATTTGTTTTTCTAAGCCGGATCAATCAGTTCACTCTATATGGGTCAGGGGCGATCGCCCGAAAAAATTCCCAAATAGAACCCATGACATGGACCGAGGAACCGGGTCAATCCTTGTCCCTGGTTCATTTTTCAGCTACCATCTGACCCCCGCCAAGACCAGGGGCGATCGCTCCAACATGACGGGTGGCTAATCCTGAATTTCCAGCGTAAAAGAATTGGGGCGAGATCAACAAACTATCCCATTGGATGATATACTTTTAATCAGTAACAAAACTTTACGTTTAGCGAGTCTTCTGAGCCAACTCTTATTTTTAGATGGGGTTGCTCCACGCTCTCAAGCTCATCCAACTTGACTAAAGTTCACTTAAACTCTAGTCCAAGCCGTAAAATTGTGTTACAATTTCAAGGGTTATTAACTTATTTAACCAGCGAAAACCCTCGCCCGACGAAGAACTAAAAGCTATTAAATTCATAGCTGGTCGTAAGTTAAGCGACGTTAAATAATTGACTGAGTGAAGTCATGCCAAATCCAGTTGTAAAAAGTCAAGTTTTTCAATAAGCCGTCTTCTGGGGCAGGCTACCCGCCTCTAAGCAGTTGCTGGGTCTACGTCCTGTGAGCCTCCACCCTCATAGGGTGTTCTTTAAAGCCAACCTAAGAGTAGCGGATTTGGTATCAAAGTGCGAGGAAAGTAGACAGATAAAGTCTCCAAACCAAAGTAAACAAAGCGTCTTGTGTTTAAGCAAGACTTTGCTTCTCATCTGCCTTCACCCTTGGTGGTGATGCCATACTATTCTTGGAAATGTTCAGTGATGAGCAGATTTTATCAGGTTAAATGTTGCAGTTGAAGTATCTGTAAACCTCTCTCACTCTCATACATCTTTTATGACTATTGCTGCTTCCCACGGATCTCAATCACCCCAGACTGGAAATGGTACTAAATCCGCCCAAACCTCAGACAAAAACCCCCGCATCGAGACGCGACCTGATCGCAATACCTTAAATGGTGCTCAACCCAATATTCATCAACCCCCTGCCGAAAGCGCCGATCGGATGAAGGATGCGTTCCGCGAAGTGCTCCTCGGGGTTGGGGAAAATCCAGAACGGGAAGGGTTGCTTAAGACCCCGAAACGGGCGGCGGATGCCATGCGTTTTCTGACGAGCGGTTACAATCAATCGTTGGAAGAGTTGTTGAATGGTGCCATCTTTGACGAAGGGCATAACGAGATGGTACTGGTGCGAGACATTAATTTCTTCAGCCTCTGCGAACACCATATGCTCCCGTTTATGGGCCGCGCCCATGTTGCCTATATCCCCAATGAAAAAGTTGTGGGATTGAGCAAACTCGCCCGGATTGTCGAGATGTACAGTCGGCGACTCCAGGTGCAAGAGCGCCTCACCCGCCAAGTCGCCGAAGCCATTCAAAGCATTTTAGAACCGAAAGGGGTGGCAGTAGTCATGGAAGCCACTCATATGTGTATGGTCATGCGAGGTGTCCAAAAACCCGGTTCCTGGACGGTCACCAGTGCGATGGTCGGTCAGTTTCAGGAAGAGCAAAAGACTCGGGAAGAGTTTCTCAACCTGATTCGTCATCAACCCTCTTTCTTTTAAATCTTTTAAAGAAAGGATTTTACAGGGTAACGGCTGAGTTGTCAAGCGGATTCCGATAGGCAACTGACGGACAATTTGAGCTTGAAGAACAATTCAGCAACTTTGGCGAGGTCCTTGTCCCCCGGCGATCGCTCTACTCCACTGGAGAGGTCGATACCGGGGGGTTTGACTTGGGCGATCGCCCCTTGGATATTCTCCGGGGTCAGTCCCCCAGCTAACAGCCAGGGGCAACCGGGGTTAAACTGTTGCAATAAATTCCAGTCCAGGGTTTGTCCCGTTCCCCCCAGCAATCCGGGATGGTAAGCATCCAGCAGCAATGTATCCACAACCGAGAGATAATCCCTAGCTTGCGCCAAATCCGTTGCCGCTTTGACGCGGATAGCTTTGAGGATTTCCACCGCTTCGGGTAACCCTTGGCGTAGGCGATCGCAAAACTCCAAGGATTCCCCGCCATGCAGTTGCACTCCAGTTAATCCTCCCACTTCAACCGCTTGACAAATTATCTCATGTGTGGTACTTGCAAACACCCCAATCAAATCCACCGGCATCCCTTCCAGAGCCTGAACCACCTGCTGAATCTGTAAATCCGTCACATAGCGAGGGGAAGTCGGCACACATACGAAACCCAGGGCCGTCGCCCCCAAATCGGCGATCGCCACACCCTGCTCCGGTTTCGTAATTCCGCAAATTTTAACGCGCATCCCAGGTCATTCTCCTGCAAATTATGACAATTTGTTTCAAAAGTCTAAGCCTTTGTAAAGGATTAATACAAAATTTTCTTTTTTGCCGATAAATTCTTATAATTCCAGTCATTGAACTGATTTATCCACAAAGGAGATACAAACTTGCTTTACACAACCATTATCGCAGTTGCCTCAAACGTACCCCCGACCCCAAACTGGTCTCCATCGGTTGGACTGGTGATGATCCTGGCTAATCTATTTGCCATCATCATTGGCTACCGAGCCATCCAAAATCCAGGCAAAGGGCCAGGTTTGCCCGTGGGAATGCCTCCAGTCCTTAAGAAATTTGGTTTCCCTGAACTGCTGGCTACTCTGAGTTTCGGTCACCTTCTCGGTGCTGGATTGATCTTAGGTTTAAGCAATTCAGGTGTTCTGTAAGGAACATTGAAGCGTAAAACTCGGATGAGTCAGCGCAACCCAGAACCGCCTCAAATTCACCGATCGCCCCAGAGTGAACCGGGGATTACCGGGGTTCCTCCTGGGGCGATCGTCATCCTTTTGAGCTGAACCTTTACCCAGTCCTCGGGCGGCCCTCTCGTTTCTCCGATACAGATGGAGGCGATCGCACCCCCAGAAGTGTAGTCTTTATCGCGCCTCTTGTCGGAACTGGACAATTTTAATTCTACAATTCTACATAAGGAGTGGGAGCATCTTGCTCCCTACTCGGACGCAGGCATAAGGAGTGGGAGCATCTTCCACCCTACTCCGATCAGGGAGCAAGATGCTCCCCCGGATAAATTTTATGACCATCATGATTTAGACTGGCCGATAGCAAGCGTCATCGAATACAACTGAAAAGTCGTTAGGGTTCCCCAACGGTTCCATTCCTCTGCAATCAACCCCCCTAACATCCTTGGAACTCCAGGAAACAACTGCGATGGGATTGTTTCTGCTTTCCTCAAAAAAAATTATCGTTCATCTCCCTAAAAACTGAGCGATCCTTTCCAAAAAATTAGAAAAGAATCGCCCCATCCATTTTTTCAAGCCTCTCCCCTGCAACCCCTCCACTGTACCCACGCCCTACCAGTCAGTTGCGCCCTGAAAATTAGTAGAATAGAAGAAAGCCGGATTGAATTCTCAGATTGGCTCGATCGCGATGTGCCGGATCAAGGCAAACAACATCACTAAAAATTAAGGAAAATTTTATGCAACCTGGTTGGCGAATTGGGATGGTATTTGGCATCCCGCTTTATATAGATTATTCATGGTTGATTATCCTCTCTTTAGTCACGGTATTAAATGCGGGGCAGTATTCAGAACAACAACAATGGGAGCCTGCGATCGCCTGGGCAACCGGGTTAGGATTAGCCCTCCTGCTGTTTGCTTCTGTGTTACTCCATGAACTCGGGCATAGTTTAGTGGCTCAATCTCAAGGAATCAAGGTGAACTCAATTACCCTGTTTATTTTTGGGGGTGTCGCCTCCATCGAACAGGAATCCAAAACCCCAGAAGAAGCCTTTCAAGTGGCGATCGCTGGCCCTGCGGTGAGTTTTACCTTATTTGCCATCCTCGGAGTCATCGGCGGACTCCTCCCCGGGACCTCACCCGTTGCCGTCGTCGCCCGGGATTTATCCGCGATTAACCTGGTCTTGGCATTATTTAACCTGATTCCCGGACTCCCCCTCGATGGCGGGCAAATTTTAAAAGCGATCATTTGGAAAATCAGTGGGAACCGCTTTCAAGCCGTGCATTGGGCAGCCCAGGCGGGAAAAACCCTCGGTTTTACTGCGATCGCCCTGGGACTTTCCCTCTTGTTCCTCGCCAATAGCTTTGGGGGGATTTGGATTGCCTTAATTGGCTGGTTTGCCGTCCGCAACGCCAACGCCTACGATCGCCTAGCCTCCTTACAACAGGCTCTACTCCAACTTCAAGCTCAGGATGCCATGACCCGTCACTTTCGGGTCGTCGATGCCAAAATGACCTTAAATCAATTTGCCGGGGACTACCTGCAAACTGAGCAGCGTTACGCCGCCTATTTTGCCGCCTCCGATGGCCGCTATCGAGGCATGATTTCCCTAGACGATTTACGCTCAATCGAACGCAGTCAGTGGCAGACTCAAACCTTGTTAGAAATTGTCCATCCCCTGTCTGAGATTATTACCGTAGAGGAAAATAGCACCCTAGTCGAGGTGATTAATCGGATGGAAATCGAAAATTTACCTTATATTACTGTGCTTTCCCCAGCCGGTGCCGTCTCCGGAATTATCGATCGCGGCGATATTGTCGCCACCGTTGGGAAAAAATTGAATCTACCCATCCAGCGCGAACAAATTCAGCAGATTAAAGAAGAGGGAAGTTATCCCCCCGGATTTGGGATTGCGGCGATCGCCAAAGCAACCGCCAACTCCTTTACAGAAAAAGAGGTACGCCATCTCAAAAAGTAAGGCGATCGCCTGTTCAACGTCACGACAGCAAGTCGTTAATCCTCTGAATTGTCACTTCATAGATACATTTTGTTGTCTTGTTTTTCGTCTGTCTTTGTTCTTAGGGATTTCCATAAATAAAGTGGGGCATTAGAAGTTTTGCAGAATTGGAAAAACCCCCCTGGAATTAAACATTTATTCCTCTGGCTTCCCCCTTCTTAAGGGGGACGGGAGGGGGATCTAAGGGGGGTTGCGGGGATCTCTGATAGAAGATTTTATTTTTTGGAGTTCCCTTAACCTGGACGCAATTTGTCTGATGAAGAGATTGAGCGCTTACCGGAAATTCTCCAAGAAATCCAACAAACTCGCGGACATCACACCTCATTCTGGCGATCGCTGAACCCTTGTGTTTACCTCATTTTAGGAACGGCGATCGCCCCTTCAGTCTATTTGCCCTTTTTCTTCTTCTGGCCTTTCTTTGGGGTCTTTTTAATAGAAGAGGAAAAACCCTTAGAGGGTTGAGCCTCGCCTTGATTTTTCAACAATTTCATCATCTCTTCGTGAGCCTTAGCTTTACGGATGTTTTCCGGGGGTTTTCGGGGTCCCAAACCCAGTTGGAAATGGACCTCATACCAGTCGCCGATAATCGAGTGATCAATGCAATCCGCCGCAAAAGCACTTTCAATTACCGGGGCTGATTCTACTGCCTTTAACTTGACTAAATCTACAAGTAAAAACCCATTGAAGGTCGGGTCATTCTCCTGAAACTTTTCCAGTTTTTCCGTCAGGATTTTGACACATTCATCCCGACTGTCTGGATGCTCTGTGCCGATCCCCCGTAAACAAGACGCAGCGACCGACAGGTGATATCTATTTGGATCTGGATTGGCTAAATAGGCCGCTAGACTGGGAATTGCTGCCGGACCAATTTTGCCAAAAACGATGGGCATTTCGCTACTGGTCCACTCAATCTCTTCCAGTGCATCAAATATGGAAATCAAGGGTTCGATCGCCGCCTCTGCGCGTAATTGACCCAGCGATCGCCATGCATGAATCGGTCCCCATATTTCCAGACCCTCTGAATCCCCCCAGTTTAATTCTTCATCAACAGCCATGCGGATCAATTCCGGAATATGTTCCGGTGTAAACCCAAATTTTTCAATATAATTGGTATCTTCTTTAATTTCTCTACAATCCCCGAAGGTGAGCAATTGGTTAACGGGATGTGAATAGGTTTCTACTGTCATGTTTTTTCTCCTGGTCGATTGAGTTAGCTGGCAATTATAATACAGGTTAGGCACTTTTCCATAAAAAATACGGCCAGATACCCTAGGTTTCCCCGTTTCGATGAGTGTCATGTTAGACACTTTGGAAACAATCGAAGGGCGATCGCAACTTGACATTTTCAGAGATTTGCTTGCCATTGTCCCCAATTTTACCCGGCAGGATGATGGGTGATGTGGGGTCAGAGGACAACTTAAATGGATCTCCCGATTGATTAGACCTCTTGCAAAATTCTTTAAAGCCCCCCAGGAATTAAACATTTATTCCTCTGGCTTCCCCCTTGGGAAGGGGGACGGGAGGGGGATCTCTAAGGGGGGTTGGGGGGATCAATCCTTTTTTTTGCAAGAGGTCTATTGAGTCTAAGTTGGCGATCGCCCAAGTCTATTTGCGCTTTTTTTTCTTGCTCTTTTTCTGGGAAGTCTTTTTAATAGAGGAGGAAAACCCTTTAGCGGGTTGATCGCGAGCATCATTTCGATTTTTCAAAAATTCCATTATACTTTGCTCTATCTCAGATTGATAGATGTTTTGCCTGGGTTTCCGGGGTCCTAAACCCAGTAAGAACTGGACCTCATCCCAGTCGCCCACAACGAACTCATCAACGCAATCCACAGCAAAAGCACTTTGAATCAGCGAGGCTGATTCTACTGCATCTAAATCGATTAAATTTGATACTAAAAACCCATTTAAAATCGGGGGGTTTTCCTCAAATGTTGCCAATTTTTTTGTCAAAATTTTGACACATTCCTCCCGAGTTTCGGGATACTCTGTGCCGATCTCGGTTAAGGAAGACCCAGCGATTTCTAGGTGAGATTCATCCGGCCCGGGCTTGTCTAAATACGCCGATAGACTGGGAATCGCTGCCGGACCAATTTGTTTAAAAACGGGCGGCATTTCGCTACTGGTCCAATCAATATCCTCTATTTCATCAAATAGGGAAATCAAGGGGTCGATCGCCGCCTCTGCGCGTAATTGACCCAGAGATCGCCATGCATGAACTGGGGCCCATACTTCTAGACTCTCTGAATCCGCCCAGTTTAATTCTTCATCAACGGCCATGCGGATCAATTCCGGAATATGTTCCGCTGTAAACCCAAATTTTTTGAGATAATTGGTATCATTCTTAATTTTAAAACAATCCCCGAAGGTGAGCAATTGGTTGACTGGAGGTGAATAGGTTTCTAGGGTCATATTTTTTCGTTTTTGATTGAGTTAACTGACAATTATAATACAGTGGATGTGCTTTGACTAAAAAAATCCTGAAGTTAAAAAAATATCGACCTTAAGGGAACTCCAAACAATAAATTCTTCAAAATCTTTGACGAAGAGATCCCCCCAACCCCCCTTATTAAGGGGGGCTTTTCCACTTCTACCCAACTTCTAATAGACCTCTTGCAAAATTCTTTAAAGCCCCCCTGAAACTAAATATTTATTCCTCTGGCCTCCCCCTTAAGAAGGGGGACGGGAGGGGGATCTCCCGGGGGGTTGGGGGGATCAATCCTTTTTTTTGCAAGAGGTCTAATGCAGAATTTTTTTTATGCAAATCCCTAAGATTCGCCACCTTCGCCATCTTCGCCATCTTCGCCATCTTCGCCATCTTCGCCATCTTCGCCATCTTCAGTTGCGCCTGGAGGAGCGCCGCCCTCTTCTCCATCATCTTGAATGGTAGGAGCTGGGGGAGTTTGTTCTCCTTCTGTCTCATCACCGGGCTGACCGGCACAGGCCGCCACGGTTGTCGCGAGGCCAAGACTGAGAAATAGTGCAACAGCTTTAGATTTCATAGCCAATTTGTGAGCGTGATTATTATTGGTCAGAAGTGATCATAAGGTGATTTTAGGAAACAAATAGTAAAAATCTGGGAAAGAAAAGAAACCGGGTTTCTGCAATAACTTTGGCTGAACACCGAGATTGAATTAGGAAACCCGGTTTCTAGGCCCCGCCCCGGTTTTTGCGCGATCGCAGTGGTCACGGTAGGGGGATTTTCACCTGAAAACAGCTTCCTTGACCGAGTTGACTCTGTACGGTGATGTCACCGCCATGAGTCTGGGCGATGGTTTTGGCGATCGCCAGTCCTAAACCCGATCCCCCTTGATGTTGGCTTCTGGCTTGGTCAGCCCGCCAAAAGCGATCGAAAATATGTGATAATTGGTCAGAGTCGATGCCAATGCCGGTGTCTTCAATCTGAATTAAGACATGGGTGCGGTTGCGCTGCAATGAAACGGTGACGGTGCCCCCAGATGGGGTATATTGCAGGGCATTAGCTAACAGATTGGTGAAGAGGCGAGATAACTCAGAGGGATCGGCATAAACTTCTAGGTTAGGGATAAGTTTAGATTGCAAATTTAGGTTCGCCGACTCAGCCCGATCGCTGTACAAATCTACTAAGTCTTCCAATATTTCATCAAGGGCAATTTGTCGCCATACCGCGAGATCGGGGGCTTGGCGATCCAGGCGAGCCAATAGGAGCAAATCATCCACCAGTTGGCTCATTTGCGCTGACGCACTGGCGATCGCCTTCAGCTTTTCCACATCAGCCGGATGAACTCGTTCTGGGTGACTTTGCATCACTGCGATCGATGCCCGAATTGCCGTCAAGGGGCTTCGCAATTCATGGGAAGCATCCGAGGTAAACTGTTTCAGTTGCTCAACACTCCGCAAAATTGGCTTGAGTGACTCGCGAGTGAGCCAAAAGCCGCCCATTGTCACCAGTCCAGAAACAATCGCCACTCCAGCCATTAACCCTTGCTGGAACCGGCGCAACTCAGCGTTTAACAAATCCATTGATTTGGTAGCTCGCACATAGCCTAATAATTGCTCTGATTTTGCCCCCGCATAAACCGGCAAAATGAAACTCCTAATATTTCCCTCTTCAAGAATTTGTCCTTTGGGCGCTACAATTTTCGGCAAAGATTGGGTGGGAAAAAAGTTTCCTTCTCGCACCATTAACTGTTGTTTGCTATCAAACCATTCAACCCCTTGGTCGTCAGATATTAGGGGATTAGGCACAAAAGCGGGAATGGAGTAAACTCGATATTTATCCATCAGTTGAGATAAGCTAATGGGTCCAAAAGTGCCATCAGCCTTCCTGGGAATATATCCTTGATATTCGTCTTCTGTAGTTACCTCTTCATATTCATGTTGAATAATTTCTAAGGTACTGGCAGATGTCCCGGCAATCTGATGCAAAGAGGCATTTAATTGTTGATTGAGGTCCCGGGCAACCATAGCATAAACCGCTGTACAAAACGCCCCTAAAGTCGTGGCAATTACCAATAAATACGACAGCAACAGCCGAGTTTGTAACCGGCTAAACTGCCCGGGAGAGATTAGCTTAGAGATTGGCTTAGAGATTGGCATTGAGTCGATATCCCAAACCATAAACATTTTCAATGAAATTTGCGGGAGCCCCTGCCGCCTTCAGCTTTTGGCGGAGGCTGCGTAAATGCACTTTGACGGTTTCTTCTCCGGGCATATCTTCAAAAGCCCAGACTCTTTCTAAAATAACGCTGCGGCTGAGAACGCGACTGCCATTGCGTAAAAACAACTCTAACAAAGCGTACTCTTTCGGGGTGATATTTAGGGGCTTGTCTTCATACATCACCTGACATTCATTGGGATTTAGCTTTAGTTTTTCCCACTCCAAAATTGGCGAAAATGTTACAGTTTGTCGTCGCAACAGCGCGCGAATTCGGGCTAACAACTCTGGTAAATCAAAGGGCTTTACCACATAGTCATCGGCCCCGACATCCAATCCCAACACTTTATCACTACTGGTATCTCGGGCGGTCAGCATCAAAATGGGGGTTTTATTTCTGGCGTTTCTTAGCTGCCGACATACG
This sequence comes from Oscillatoria sp., assembly GCA_011390515.1. GTDB lineage: Bacteria > Cyanobacteriota > Cyanobacteriia > Cyanobacteriales > Laspinemataceae > Laspinema. The sequence continues at coordinate 72,945 of JAABSJ010000001.1, read as the reverse complement.
GAAATACCATCGAGTTTAGGCAGCATTAGATCTAGAATGATTAAGTCAAAGGTATCGGTTTCGGCAAAAGTTAACCCCAATTCACCATCCCGGGCGATTTCTACTACATAGCGGCGATCTCTTAAAGCTTCGGCAATGGCCTCCGAAATGCGAATATCATCTTCAATCAACAAGATTTTCATATCAAAAACAATGGTTCTTTAGGCTTTGGGTTGATCGGGTTTTTAAGCTTGTTTCTGGGCTGTAATTATTAGACCTCTTGCAAAATTCTTTAAAGCCCCCCTTCTTAAGGGGGGTTGGGGGGATCAATCCTTTTTTTGCAAGAGGTCTATTGTTGATACAATGAAATGATTCTAGCTTTAATCTGGGATAAAAAATAACTGCAATTGTTACCCAAAAAACAATTAGATCTAGGACTAGGGGTTAAGAACATGACGACTGAATTTAGGGCAGGGAACTTATGAAGGATAACGACTGAAGTCGTTACTACGAACCAAGACAAGATAACGACTGAAGTCGTTACTACGAACCAAGACAAGATAACGACTGAAGTCGTTACTACGAACCAAGACAAGATAACGACTAAAGTTTTTACTAAGAACATTGAGGGGGATGTAGAGGTTGAATTTAAAGTGACTTTTTGGGGGGATGGATGGGGATGATGATGGCGAATTCTGTTTCTTGACCGGGTTCGGAATGAACTTCTAATTTTCCTCCGTGTTTATCTACGATAATTTGATAGGAAATGCTTAATCCGAGTCCTTTTCCTGCACCGACATCTTTAGTGGTGAAAAAGGGGTTAAAAATATTAGGGACTGTCTCTTTGGGAATGCCGATGCCATTATCGAAGATCCGAATCACCGCATGGGAAGGGGTGTGGGTTTCGGTACAAATCCGAATCCGGGGAGGTGCGGGAGGGAAATTGTGTAGAGGGGTGCGTTTTCCTACGGCATCGATCGCATTGTTCAGAAGGTGAAAAAATACTTGATTGATATCACTGGCATAGCATTCCACACGAGGTAATTTTCCATAGTTAATCTCGGTTTCAATCCCTTCTAAACGACTTTTTAAAATAGAGAGGGTACTATCCAATCCTTCATGGAGATCCACATCTTTGATTTCGGCTTCATCCAAATGAGAAAAGGTTCGTAAGGATTCGACGATTTCTCGAATCCGTTTGGCTCCTCGTTTCATAGATTCTACGAGGGGAGGAAAATCGACCATTAAAAATTCTAAATCTAATTCCTCTGCTGCTTCTTTCATTTCTGGCAGAGGATTGGGATAGTGTTTTTGAAAGAGTTGAATAAAGTCTAGCAATTCTTGAATATATTTTCCGGCATGATTCAAATTGCCATCAATAAAGGTGACGGGATTGTTAATTTCATGAGCAATTCCCGCGACCATTTGACCGATGGAGGACATTTTTTCGCTTTGAATTAACTGAGCCTGGGTTTGTTGCAAATCCCGTAAAGTTTGGCTGAGTTGTTGATTGGATTGGCTTAATTGTTGCTGGGAATGATACAGTCTTAGTCCCGCCCTGACCCTTGCTAAGAGTTCGGCTGGATTGACGGGTTTGGAGAGAAAATCATCGGCCCCGGCATCGAGGCCTTGAATGCGGTCTTCTAAATCAACTTTGGAGGTGAGTAAAATAAAAAAGGTTTGGGCTAATTCTGGGTTAGATTTGACGATCCGACAGACTTCTACACCATCAAAATAAGGCATCACCCAATCGCAAATAATTAAGGCCGGATGAAGTTCTAGGGCGAGTTTTATCCCTTCTTGCCCATCTTTGGCAACGGTGACTTCATGGCCTTCTAATTTTAAGTCCCGTTTGAGGAGTAAGCGAGTCGCAGAATCATCATCTATGACCAGAATTTTATCCATAGGATTTAGCATAATTTATCATAATTTTGAGGCGGTCTATGTTTCATATTATCATGGTTTTAAATTTGAGACCATTCCAGTTTAAATGGGCATAAAAGTTGGCAGGATTGCACGGGGAATGGCCTGGGTTAAGGCTTATTCATCGGCTGTTTTGGCTGGATAGATTTCGAGAAGTTGATCGGTTAGGCTGGGGGTGAGGTTATTCATGGGAAACCGAGGTAAGATGACGGTTAAGGTTGTGCCGCCCGGTCGTTCTTCCGTGCTAACTTCACTCTGTACGGAGATTTCTCCGCCATGAATTTCCACACACTTTTTGACAATGGCTAGTCCCATGCCGGTCCCGGAAATTTTACCGACATTCCGGCAGCGTTGGAATGGCTCAAACAGATGGGGCAGGTCTTCTGGGGGAATGCCGATTCCGCAATCTTTGACGTGAAAGATGGCCAGGTTTTGTCGAGCGCACAGTTCCAGGTGAACTGCCATTCCTGCTGGTGAATATTTGAGGGCATTGGAGAGTAAATTTGTCAGGATATGCCGCAGTAATTTTTCATCCATACAGGCGGAGAGACTCGGTTTAGAAAGGATTAGCTCAATCCCATGTAATCCGTTATTAATAAACTGCATATCCTCAACTAATTGCTGACAAAACCCGACCAATTCTAACGGATGGCGATTACATTGTAGGTTTCCGGATTCGGCATGACCGATTAACAGGACATCATCAATCATTTGGGTCATATTGACGGAAACACTTTGAATCCGTTGGATGGCTTGGAGCTTTTTATCAGCTTTGGAGTCGGGAAAGTCTTCTTGGTAATATTCCAGCAAGTCAGCGGAGGAGAGAATAGTAGTGAGGGGGGTGCGAAATTCATGGGAGACCATTGATACGAAGTGAGTTTTAAGCTGATTGAGTTCTTTTTCTTTCGCCAGGGCTTTGAGGGTTTCCTCTTCGGCTTGCTTCCGTTCGGTAATATCGCGCCCGACGGCTTGAAACTCAACGAGTTCATCTTCGGAAAAGACGGCCCGTTCGGTCCAATGATGCCATCGCACTTCTCCATTGGGTAACACTGCTGCTTCTTCCCGATTGATGACAGGACAGTTGACAAAATCGCGATCGAAGTCGGGGCGAAAGGGAAGCACGGATCCGTTCATCAGTTCCTCTCGGGTCATGGTAAAATACCGACAGTAGGCATCATTGACGAAGGTAACGGTCCCATCAGGAGCAAAGCGACAAATAAATTCAGTTTGGTCTTCTATAATCGCCCGATAGCGGGCTTCACTGGCTCTCAGTGCGAGTATAGCGGCAGATCGATCGCGATGCAGGCAAATCGCTGCGGCTGCCGCCCGCAAAATCGGCAGCAGAGAATCCAAATCGGCGATCGCACAATTCTCAAATCCGATAAATCCGACTAATTCATCCTTGAGGGTGAGGGGTAACATCAACAAGGAATTCAGGTGCGCTTGCTCCAATATCTCTCGTTCGGCTTCGGGAAAATCGCTCAATTTCCCCGCGACAATTTCGCCCTTATTGAAGATTTCGATCCAACGGGAGGGTAAGGGGTTGGGCGGGATTACACCCTCAAATTCTTGGGAATTCTGTTGCATGGGATTCTTCCTTTGGTCCTTTGCAAACCACTCGCATAACACCAGAGGTTCGATTCCCGCCTGATCCTGATAGAGTTCACTCATATAAGCGCGACTCGCTTGCGCCGCTTGTCCAAGGGGGGCGAGTAACTCGATATAGGAGGAATTGGCTTCTTCGTGGGTGGAATCTACGGCACTTAATAACTGTTGTTGAACTTCCACCAGGGCCGATAATTGTTGATTGGCTTGGCTTAATTGCTGGGTTAACTGGCGCAGTCGCAATCCTGCCCGAACTCGGGCCAGTAATTCATCACTTTCTATCGGTTTGGAGAGGAATTCATCGGCTCCCGCATCGAGACCTTGAATCCGATCATCGACTTGTCCCCGCACGGTGAGGAGGATAAAAAAGGTGGTGGCTAAGATGGGGTGGGCTTTGATCTGGCGACAGACTTCCACGCCATCCACAAGGGGCATCATCCAGTCGCAGACGATTAAATCCGGACGCAGTTCTTCGGCCAGTTGCAGTCCTTCGGCTCCATTTTTAGCCAAGGTTACATCATATCCCTGCATTTTGAGGATCCGTTTCAGGAGTAAGCGCGTTACTCCATCATCATCTATAACGAGTATTTTTGACATGAGTAGGTGCCGGGGAAATTGGACAAAGGACAAAGGACAATCAACCAAGGATAAAGGACAAAGGACCAATGACAATAAAGCCTAAACCCTTCTTCACTGTACATTTTTTCTGATTTTTATTCAAATTTCAATTGATGATCGGCCCTTATTTGGGGGGGGTGGCGCATCTTTATCCAGGCGATCGCTTGGGTTGGACAAGGGGTTAAACGGGCCAATGCCTCACCCATTTCTCAATTTGGTTTAAAATCGTTGTCAGTCGTCCTACCAGTTCCTTGGCCTCCTTAAAATTACTATCTTTGGCTTGCTTTTCTAGGTTCGCTGCTAATGAAGGCATGGCGATCGCCGCAATGGGGGCACTTCCCCTGGCATTGGCTGCGCCTGACCCCCGAGGGTGACGGCATCGCCCTGAATTAGAGCGTGAGTAGCATCTTCCCGATTCGGTTTGCTATCCTCGCTCAATGGGGTGAGCAGTTCCACGGCCAACTGGCGATCGCCAAGGGCAACTTCTCATAGATGTTTTTCCGCCATCGGATGTTCCCCACCCAATGATGCAGATTCTGGGGATGGGTCCCTCGGTGGGCGTGGGGTTCACGGGGGAGGCGATCGCCTGACCCGGGCTACAGTGGCTCCACTGTCTGTTCCCCCCTGGTCAATCTTTGACCGAAATCTGTTTCGTGAGATCATCTAGAAGTAATCTCCTGGCAGATTTTTGTAAAATCCCCATCTTAACCTCGGTGACTGACTCTAAATCCCGCAGAATTAGGGAACTCCCCAAAATAAAATCTTCTAGGAGAGATCCCCCCAACCCCCAAAAGAGAACGCCAATCGGCTTTTCCAATTCTGCAAAACTTCTAATGCAGAATTTTTTTATGGAAATCTCTTACTCTAAATTCATCCAACTTTTAAGCCAAAATAAGTTAGAATTAAATCCTGCAAACTATTATTGACTACCTCATGAACATCTCCTGGTTCTATAGCAATGCAAGTCCCCATTCCTATCGGATAATCTGTGCCATTGACACGAATTAATCCGGAACCTTGGGAGACAAAAAATACCTCACACATATCAGCATGAGCATGGGCTGCAGCCACTTGACCGGGGGCAAATTTGGCCTGAGAAAAATTGGTAAGGTGGGGCAGATCTCCCGCCTTGAGCATTACTTTTTTTTGAATGGCCGGATTATGGGAAACCGATTCTAGGGGGAGATGGTTTAAGGATGTAATTTTCATCGAATTTTAGCCAAATTTAACGCAATTGTTGAGCGGCAGTTTTGATGGGTTCCAGCAACTCTAAGGATAAATTAAATTGATTGAGGTGGCTGGATTCTTTCCCATCAATACTCGGTCCATGATAGTCACTGCCGCCGGTCATCAATAGCCCATATTCTGCACAAAATTGTTCTAATTTCTGGACTTGGTGGGGGGTATGATGAGGATGATAGACTTCAACCCCCATTAAACCGGCTTCGACCATTTCTTTTAAGACCGTTTCCAATGGTCCACCGCGAAACAAATAGGGATGTGCCCAGACAGGAACTGCACCACAACTCCGCAAGAGATTAATCCCATCTTGAATGGAAAATTTTTCATAATGAACGTAGGCGGGTTTGTCTTCTCCAATCCAGCGTTCAAAGGCTTCTTGACAAGTTTTAATATAACCGGCTTTGAGTAAGGCGGCAGCGATGTGGGGACGTCCGGGGGCCATGCCGCCTTTTGAAGGGGGTAACTCCACGGGATAGCCGAGGGCGGCTAATTTGTCGAGGGTTTGTTGTGCACGGTCAATTCGGCCTTGGAGTCGTTCGTTTAAGGGTTCTTGTAATTTTTCTCGGTCGGGATAAAAGCCTAAAATATGCAGCGATCGCCCGTTATGCACCGTACTCAGTTCCAGTCCGGGAACGATTTCGATCGCCAAAGATTGGGCAGCGGCGATCGCTTCGGGCCATCCGGACATGGTATCATGGTCCGTAATCGCTAAGGCCCGGACCCCTGCGGCTACTGCCTGTTTCACCAGTTCAGTCGGGGTCAAAGTACCATCGGAATAGGTCGTGTGACAGTGAAGTTCTAGCATGATTTAATTCTACCTAAAATCGCCTTTATGATTGCTTATTCAGTTCTTCAAAATTATAGCCGATTGTCGGACTCAGGGCAGGAAAAAACCCGAGTGGGATTAGGAAGTTGAGCGGATTGGGTCACTTCGGGGTCAGAATTTGGGACCGAGGGGAAGAGGTTATCCGTTCTTAAAAAGCTGACGTTCGGCTAGAATTAGGTTTAAAGCGGCTTCACTGTTTACAGGTTTAGAGAAAAAGTATCCTTGAGCGTAATCACAATCTAGGGTTCGCAGGAGTTCGACCTGTTGGGCGGTTTCGACCCCTTCGGCGATCGCATCCAAACCGAGGGTGTGAGCTAAAGCAATGGTGGTATGAACGATTTCACAACTTTCATCCAATCCACGCATTCGACTGACAAAACTGCGGTCAATTTTGAGGGTATTGATGGGTAATTCATGTAACCGAGCCAAGGAAGAGTAACCTGTCCCAAAATCATCAATGGATAGATTAATTCCCAAGGCTTTAATTCGGTCCAGAAGTGCTAAGGCGGCCCCAGTATTTTTGAGAATCACACTTTCAGTAATTTCCAACTTTAAGTAACGGCCACAAATCCCACTGGAACGAAGGGTCTGCTCAATCCGTTCGATGATACCGATTTGACCAAAGTTGAGCCCGGAAACATTTACGCTCATGGTCAAATCAGCGGCTGCCGGATATCGCTGTTGCCAGCACCCCAACTGACGGCAGGCTTCGGTCATCACCCAGCGGTCGATCGCGCCAATCTGTCCGGTTTCCTCGGCTACGGGGATAAATTCACCGGGAGAGACCAAACCCCGAGTCGGGTGATGCCAGCGCACGAGGGCTTCAAATCCCACAATGTTGCCCGTAGCGAGGGAAACGATGGGCTGATAGTACACTTGAAAAGGCTGGCTTTCTGGGGGGGTGGGATGGGCGGTATGAGCGATCGCCCGTTGCAAATCGGTTTCCAACTGTAAGCGAGCGATCGCCCCTTCATGCATATCCTGGGCAAAGGGGACATACTGGCCCTGACCTTGCTGTTTGGCGTAATGAAGGGCGGTATCAGCGTCGCGCAGCAGTTCCCCCGATCGCTGATAGCTGCCGTTATCCAGAGCAATCCCGATACTCACGGAGGAAAAAATTTCATGTTCATCGAGGGAAAAGGGAAACCGCATGGCGGATTGGATCCGATCGGCAAGCTGGGTAACATCGGCGAGGCAGGTGATATCATCGACCAAAATGGCGAACTCGTCCCCCCCAATGCGAGCGAGGGTGGCCCCGGGATTTAAACAGGACTGGAGGCGTTGTGCGGTGGCAACCAGCAGGCGATCGGCTACCCAATGACCGAGGCTATATTTGACGATTCGGAAGCGGTCGATATCCAGTAACAGGACTGCGACTTTGGACGATCGCACCTCCCCGGTGGACGCCTCCCCGGTGGATGCGGTCGTGCGGAGGTGATTGTGAGCATTCTGCATGGCGATCCCCAGAAATCTCACGAATGAACAGCGGTTCGCCAATCCCGTCAGGGGATCGGTGAAGGCATAGCGCCGGAGGAGATCTTGGATATGTTTGCGATCGGTGATATCCCGGGCCACCCACAGGACCTGATCGCCATTGAGGGGGGAGACTTTGGCGGAAAATGCCATTGGGCGATCGCCCAGGGAGAGTTCATACTCCAGATCAAAGGACTTTTGTTCCCGGATTGTTCTTTGGATGTAGTTTAAAAAGCGATCGGCTAAGGGAGACTCAAAAATATCATGGAGGGTTTTGCCCACGAGTTGGGATGCGGCACGTTCCAGCAAGGGAGAATCCGTCGGCAGAATTTTCAGATAGCATCCTTGGGCATCAAACAGCAGGACCACTTCGTTAATTGCATTTAACAGGGTGGTCATTTCCGTATTCATCGATTCCAGGTTTAGCTCACTCTGCCAGCGATCGGTGATGTCTTGCACCATTGAAAGAATCCCGGCAAACTGACCTTGGGCAGTAAACAAGGGGGTGTTATACCACTCACAAACAATGGTTTGGCCCGACTTGGTGATATTTTCGTTAATGCTATGGGCCGTGAGGTCTCCTTGGGTGAGACGTTGCAAAATTTGGGCAACCTGCGATCGCGTCTGGGGGGGGACAATCGGATCCGGGGTCTGGCCGATGATTTCCTGACGACTATAGCCAAATAGTCTTTCGGCCCCAGCATTCCAAGCGAGAAAGCGACCTTCGGCATCAAAGAGAATATGGGCGAGGGGCATTCGCTGGATATGGAGTTGCAAGAATTCTAGACCGGGCTCTCCGGATTGGACGATCTGCGGGAACAAGGGGTTGATTTGAGGCGATTCTACCCCAGGGGACAAAGTTTGAGACAACTGTTCTGCTGTTCCTTGTGCTATATTTAGGAGAAAACTGAGTTCTCCCCCATCCCGAGGCTCAAGAAGGACCGGAGAGTTTTCCCGGGGGACAGATTGAGCTTTGGCGAGATCCTCTGGGAGAGTATCCTGTTGTGCTGTGGCGGTTAAGCTTGATTTTCGGTAGCGGGCGATCGCCAGATAAAGCAATGCCAGAGTTGTGAGGGCTAAACTCAAGACCCACCCCAACTCCCGGACGGGGGCCAGGGCGATCGCCTTCGGTAAAACCCTGACTTGGAATAGTCCTAACCAGACTAGGCAAGGACTGGTCCAGACTATCACTCTACCTGGACCTGCGAAGTTGAATTCCCATTCATCGGCGAGATCTCGTTTCATAAGCTTTCACTTTTTCTTGACAATGCTTCTAACTTTTGTGAGTCCTGCCCTAAAAATCATAGAGATGCGATAGTTATAATAGGCGTAAAAAGTACATCACTTTTGAGAGAAAATGCCGTAAAAATTTTCAACTTAAAATGAAACTTAAAATCTTATTTTCGCATTCTATAGCGGTTCCCGGACTGATGAGGTACTTTTCAAAGCCCCTCTCCCAGAACGGGAGAGGGGTTTGGGGTGAGGGATGTACCTTATGGACATGAGAAAGGCTATATAGCATTCCTTGCAAGATTTATACCTCACCCGATGTCCCCTCGGATGCTTTGGGCCGCCTGATGTAGGGGGCCGCCGACGTCTTCCAGAACGGCACGCAAGGATTGTTATATCCAGATTTATGAGTTTTTCGGGGCGATTCCGTTGCCTGCGGTTTCCCCGATCCCAAGGAATAAAGGGGTAAATCTTCTCTGATTGGATTAAATTATTTGGGTCAATTCTGCCCCTCCATCGGTTCATTTTCTTTCCTATTTTGTCCGGTTTTGCCCTTCCATTCCGTGACGGAATACCGCTTTCGACTTAGAAGATATAGCAATCCTAAATCAGTTGTGGAAGACGTCGGCGGCCCCAACCGTCGGCGGCCCAAAGCATCCGAGGGGACATCGGGTGAGGTACAAATCATTTAGGACTGCTATAGTCGCTACCATCGCTGGAATGACTTTTATATTTTAGCAGATTTTTGCCCTAATTTTAGGATCTGTAATACCCATAATCTGAGAATCGATGAAACCGGGTCTTTATGGTAAAAAATCAATTTATTAATAGCGATTAAGTTTAATTTACAGGCGATCGGCCAAGAGTAGATGGATGTCCCTTCAAATCAACGGTTGACCACAACCCAGCCACTCTAGGGACTGACCCCAAAACTTGGGATCACCCTTCACCCTTGGACCGATCGCCTCCTCTTTCTCAGGGAAGAATGCTCTAATTCGGGAGCAAAATCAGGGTATCTCTCGTACTTGCTTCTACCCCTGTAGGACTACTCACCATTGGGTGATAATACAGATTGCGCCACAGGGGTATCAAATCACTATAATGACGGTGGAAAGCATGACCGGATTGCCCTGTGGACATCACCGCAACCGACGCATTCAAATCGCTCAAATCCAGAATCATCCGCATGGATGGAATCCAGGTTACCTCAAAGGAATTTCGAGCATTCCAGGCGGTTGCATTCACTATAGCATTCCCACCGGATATTGGTACGCCACCCCGATTAAAAATCGCCTCAATCGGAGCAATTCCTGACTGACCTAAACTTTGATTTCTAAAAGTCGCCCGATGCAAATCGCCCCATTGCCAGCGTTGGGGATTTTTGCCTAAGCGATTTTCCAGGTCTGCCACCGCTTCAGCAAAGGCTTGTTGAAAGATAAAATCGCGGTCTTCTACTTCCGGTGTGAGTACATTATCCCACCAAAAACTATCAGGATAATCCACTAAATCGCCGATTACTTTGATCCAGCGATGACCGCCATTCGGCCAAAAGTCCAACAGCAAATTGTCATGAAACGTTGCTGCAAGTAGCTGTTTCCAAAATCCTTCAAAAATAGCCGCTTCCGGACTCGTTTCCTCCGCCTGAAAATCCCAACCCTGTAATAAGTCACGAATCCTTTCTAGGTGGGAATCTTCAAAGGGCTGATTGAGCAAAATGGGGACTAACTTTTCAGCATTGAGATTTTTATTATCTCCTTGAATTTCCCGGAAGGATTCAACATCAAACCCCGCTTCCTTGGCGTTCAACAGTTCCAGAATCCGTTGAGCACGAAATCCATAGTCCCAATCCTTGGTAATCAGATAGGGATAACTCTCATCAACGACGGCATTATTAGCTGTGACAATATAACCCGCAGGAGGATTGAACGTAAAGGGGAGTTGCTCAAAAGGAATATAGCCCTTCCACTCCTGTTCATCAGTCCAACCGGGTACCGGATAGCGACCATCACTCTGGGTTCTAATTGGAATTTTACCGGGCATTTGATAGCCGATATTTCCGTCAATATCAGCATAGACCAGATTTTGTGGGATAATATCAAAATCCTGGGCAGCCTTGCGGAAATCCTGCCAATTTTGGGCTTGATTCAGTTGGATAATCGCGGGAAATAGACGGGCCGGTTCTAAACCCGTCCAGCGCAAAGCAATTGCATAAATGTCCGGGTTACTGCGGGTTAGATCCGGAACCAGCAAGGGTTTGACCTTGGAATAAGTTGAGGAGATAATGGGTCCATGTCGGGTGTAACGCACGGTTTCTAACCAGGTTTTTCCCCCCGCAATTTGGATAGTTTCAGGGACTTGCTCCATGTCCACCCATTTGCCATTTACTTCATACTGATTGGGGTTGTCGGGATTAATTTTTTCGAGATATAGGTCCATCGTATCGGCACCCACATTGGTAAATCCCCAGGCGATGCGATCGGTATGACCAATAATGACTCCCACCATGCCCGCAAAAGAAAATCCTGTGATATCGTAGGGACAATCTGGGGTTTTAGCATGACAATGTAAACCCATTTCATACCAAATTGAAGGCATTTGGATTCCTAAATGAGGGTCATTGGCTAACAGGGGTTTTCCGGTAGCAGTTTTGGCACCGGAAACCACCCAACTGTTTGACCCAATTTCCCCGCCTCGGGGGCCGGTGAGAGTTTCCAGGGCGGATATTTGTTCAGAAACTGAATTGAAAGTGGGGGAAAGCTGCTCGGCGATCGCCGCTATAGAAACAGGGGCATCTTCCGATGTAATTTCCCCCAACTGCTTCCCGATTAAATCCGGTTTTCCTTGAGCAATTTTCCAATCGGGCAGAATAAACGGGGCTTGATTAGAATAGGGGGGAAATAGCTCATCCACCTGTTCCGGAGAATAGGTTTGAAGTAAGATAGCCCGCTCGATTTCTTCATCCATATTTGTGCCTAAATCCCAGGCCATCACCTTCGCCCAGGTGAGGGTATGTTCCGGTTGCCAAGGTTCCGGTTGATAACTGGAATTCATCACCTTTAGAACGCCATATTCCAAACTTAAATCGGTGTTCTGATGTTCCTGGAGATAGGCATTCACCCCTTCAGCATAAGCGGTTAAAGGAGCTAGGAATTCATCCGGTAGGGTTTGCACTTCTTGTTGAGCAATTCTGGCCCATCCTAGGGTGCGTAAAAACTGATCGGTTTTGAGTTGGGATTCACCGAACAGTTCTGAAAGACGACCGGCACCGAGATGTCGCCAAAAATCCATTTGCCAAAAGCGGTCTTGGGCGTGAATGTACCCTTGTGCTAGAAATAAATCATGCTCATTGGAGGCATAAATATGGGGAATTCCATAGGCATCCCGTCGCACCTCAACGCGATCGCTCAATTGGGGTAACAGAATCTGGCCCGATTGTTGCGGCCAAGAATCCGTCACCCAATATAAGGTAAGGGAGGCGATGGTAACCGAGAGAATCAGAGCGATCGCCCCGAAGATTTGCAAGCCTTTACGAAACTGGGGTATCATGAAATCATCGCTACAATGAGGGTGTAAGACAAATCCGTCTGTCACCAACTGGGTTGGAGGTTAGCCCCGGTTGGGGGCTTTGGCCGGATAGCCGCATCGCCAACTTCAGTCCTAGAGGAGTGTTGGTTTGACCAACGAGAACCGGATGCCGTGTAATAGACCTCTTGCAAAATTCTTTAAAGCCCCCCTGGAACTAAATATTTATTCCTCTGGCTTCCCCCGTTAAATAAACATTCATTCCTCTGGCTTCCCCCTTGGGAAGGGGGACGGGAGGGGGATAATCAGGGGGACGGGAGGGGGATAATCAGGGGGGGAAAGGGGGATCAATCCTTTTTTTTGCAAGAGGGCTAATTTGGACAGAGCATTCTGTTCCGATTGTCTCAGATTTAACAACTCTCAACCCAGGGCCAGAAACAGAAATCTGCTCTGATCACCTTCAAGGCTGTAGGAGGTTTTTCCTGATCGGGTTCAAACCCCGGCCATCGGTGGTACCGGCTTTATCGGTGAACCGCCAAACTTTTGACCACCGTAATCAGGCGATCGGGTTGAATCGGTTTAGAGATATGTTGGTGAAAGCCAGCATTCAGGGCGCGATCGCGATCGCTATCCCGAGCATAAGCGGTGAGTGCCAATGCGGGCAGGATAGGCTCTGAATCTGACTCTTGACTTCTCACTTGCTGGATCAAAGCATAGCCATCCAATTCCGGCATTCCAATATCGCTCACCAAGACATCAGGTTTTTCTGACTCGATCGCCGCTAATGCGATCGTTGCGGACGACACCCCCACCACCATCGCCCCAGCCATTTCCAGAGTGGCAATCAAAAACTCCAGGGTATCCGCTTCATCCTCCACCACCAGCACTCGCAACCCAGCTAAGGGAAAGTCATCATCAGCAGGGTCAGAATTGTCCGAAATCAGCTCAGAAACATCCTGGACCGCTTCATTCCCCTGGATACGTTGTAACAGGGGTAAAGTCACCGTAAAGGTTGCGCCCTTGCCAGTTCCCTCACTGTAGGCGCGAATACTGCCTCCATGCATTTCCAACAAATGACGGACGATCGCCAATCCTAAACCCAACCCCCCGTAAGAGCGCGTCGTGGTACTATCCGCTTGGCGGAACCGCTCAAACACAAAGGGCAAAAACTCCGGTGCGATCCCCATTCCCGTATCCGCCACTTCCAGAATGGCAAAATTGCGCGATCGCCTCAACCGCACCTCAACTCGTCCCTCACTTGGGGTAAACTTAATCGCATTTGAGAGCAAATTCCAGACCACTTGCTGAATCCGAGTGATATCCCCAGAAACCACCCCCACGGATTTTTTGAGAGTCTGGATGAGTTGGATCTGCTTCGCTTCAGCACTCGGACGCAAAGAGTCAATCGCCGAGGCGATCGCCACACTCAAATCCACCGGCTCCAAACTCAGGGCCACTTTCCCCCGCAGAATCCGGGAAACATCTAATAAATCCTCAATCAACTGGGTTTGCACCCTGGCATTGCGCTCGATAGTCTCCAAAGCTCGCTCCGTAGTCGCCGCGTCAAACTTGCGAGTGCGGAGTAACTGAGCCCAACCTAACATGGCATTCAGGGGCGTTCGCAACTCATGAGAGACGATCGCCAAAAATTCATCCTTCATGCGGTTAGCTTCCTGGGACTCACGATACAACCGAGCATTATCAATGGCAAACCCCGCCCGCCGAGCCAATTCCTCCGCCAACATCAGGTCCTCGGGTTTGTAACGACGCCCGGATTCAGCGATATTAAAGCTAATCGCACCCAAAGTCCGACCCCGAGCCACCAACGGGACAATGGTGCAGGACTGACAGCCGAGTTCCCGCATCAGTCTGAGATGTTCGGGGTCCCGAGCTGTAGCAACTCGCATTTCATCCGTCAATTCCGGAATCAGGATGGGTTTACCCGAGGAAACAACCTGGACAATTCCATCCTCATGATTTAAGTCCAGAGGATAATACTGTTCAATCTCACCTAACAAAGCCTCCTTCGCCGGATCGGTATGAGCCATTGCCAATCCCGAGAGAAGTCCTGCATCCTCCACAATATAAATGACGCAGTAATCGGCGATCGTCGGCACCACCTGATTCGCCAAACTCTTGAGGGTGGTGGGGTAGTCCAAGGAGGAAGCCAGAACCGAAGAGACTTCTGCCAGGAAATATTGCCGTTGTTCCGCTTGCTGCCTGGGCGTGATATCCCGTCCCACCCCGACAATTCCCGTGACTCGACCCTGGCGATCGCGCAAGGGAGAGAGGGAGGTTTGACAGTATTGAGTTCCAGCATCCGTCTGGAAACTCCATTCATAGATGACGCTCTCTCCAGCTAGGGCTTTTTGATTGGCCTGGTTATGAATCTCTGCCGCTTCCGGACCCAACAGTTCCCCAGCGGTTTTGCCGAGAAAGTGTTCCGGCAGGATCTGGGTGCGCTCGAACCACCGGCCAAAAATCGCCGTATGCCGACCCTGACGATCCAGGGTAAATACAATGTCATCCATCGAGTTGACCAAGGTGCGGAAGCGGTCCTCACTGTCGCGCAGGGCTTCTTCGGCTTGCTTGCGATCGCTGATATCGGCCAAGATCGACAGGTAGCTGACATTTCCCTTGGCATCCCGCAAGGGGGCCGTCCAGATGGCGACATCAATTTGTATTCCGGCTTTCGTCAGACGACGAGTTTCCAGGCCCATTAAGGGATTTCCCGCGAGGGTAGCGGAAATATTCTCTTGTAACTCTGATGTTTTTTCTGAGGGGATACCGGGGAATTGACGCCCGATCGCTTCGGCTTCACTCCAGCCCAAAATCCGCTCTGCGCTGCGGTTCCACATTTTTACCTTACCTGTGGCATCCAAGACCATCACGGCCAAGGGGCAAGCTTGAATCAGGGCGGTGAGGGTTTGATTGGTTTCCCGTAAGGCTTCTTGAGTTTGTTTGAGGTCCGTAATGTCACGACTGATGCATATCGCATGGTCCAGGGAGCCATCGAGAGTCTGTTCGGGAACCAAACGAGATTGATAGTATCGGGTTCCCTTCGGAGTGGGTAAATAGCCTTCGACAATCCCCTCTCGGGCCGTGGTGAGGACCTCGCTGACGCTTTGTTTCCACAAGGCATCGATTTCCTGGGGGAATCCTAACTCACCCAAGGCTTTGCCGATAAAGGCTTTCTGGGAAATGCCTGTCACCTGTTCGATCGCCTGATTGACATACTGATAGCGACCTTCGGAATCCATCCGGGCGATGATATCCGGGGCATTTTCGGCTAAGGCCTTGAATTCCTGTTCACGACGGTAGAGTTCCTGTTCGATTTGCTTGCGTTCGGTGATGTCCATGCAGACCCCGATCAAGCGATCGCCATTTTTGGCTTTATCCGGGAGTCGTTTGCCAATACTGGCGACCCAGGCAACCGTGCGATCGGGTTTGACCACCCGGAATTCCACATTAAAATCTTGACCGCGTTCCATCGTGGCGATCGCATGAGCATTGAATCGCGCCCGATCATCGGGATGAACGATTTTGATTAAGCTATTGTAGGTCCCGCCAAAACTCCCAACTTCCAACCCCAATAAGCGCTCGACAATCTCAGACTGGGCAATTCTGCCCGTAGCGATATCCCAATCCCACATTCCCGTATGGGCCGCTTCCAAGGCGAGGCGGAGTCGTTCTTCACTTTCGCTCAAGGCAGCTTGAACTTGTTTGCGTTCGCTCAGGTCCAGAACAAAGCTGATCCCCATATTGGTGTAGTCTTGGAGCGGCACTTGGCCCATCAATACTGGGACGCGACGACCATCTTTGCGAATTAATTCGGTTTCCGTGGGGGTCGCCACTCCTTGCACCAGACCAACGGTCATGTCCTCATCGTCGCTAAGATCAAAGGGGTTGAGATTCTGCCAAATCACCCGACGCGATCGCAAATCTTCCGGGGTGTAGCCCACAATATTTAAAAATGCATTGTTAGCTTCGCTAATATTGCCATTGCGATCGCCAAACACTAATCCAATCAAGTTCGACTCATAGATATGCCGAAATCGTTCTTCACTCACCCGGATTGCTTCTGAGGCATACCGACTTTCCGTCACATCCATGCAGACCCCGAGGGCTCGTAGGGGATTCCCCTGCTGATCCGGCAAGACTTGACCCTTACATAACACCCAACGGATTCCCAGATTGCCTCTGGGGACCCGAAATTCGATTTCATAATCGGCACGATTGGCGATCGCCTGTTGAACCGCCTGCTCAAAACTGGGGCGGTCCTCGGGATAAATCCCTTGCACAAAGGCTTCATAAGTGCCATCAAAGCTGCCCTGGTCGCTGCCAAAAATCCGCGCCACCATCGCCGATCGCTTCACTTTGCCCGTTTTGAGGTTCCATTCCCAAGTCCCCATTTGAGCCGCATCTAAGGCTAATTTACTCCGCTGTTGGGACTCACGCAGGCCCTCTTCCGCCTTCCGTTGCTGGGTAATATCTTCGATAAAGGCAATAAATCCTTTGACCTGGGGAGGGGGACCCCAGTCAGGAACGTAGGTAGCGCGAATATAACGGGACCCTCCCTCTTGATAGGGAATATTGGTTTCGTAGGTAACTGACTGTCCGGATAATGCCACTTTGACATAAGGCCGAATCACTTGATAGGCAGACTCTCCCAGAATCTCCTTGAGGTGCTTCCCTCCCAGGGAATCCCGCGAATGTCCAAACCACTCTTTGTAGCGTTGATTGTTAAAACAATAAAGTTCTAAGGCATCCACATAAGAAATGGCCACAGGTAATGAATCCGTCATCACCTGCAAAAACAGTTGTTTTTTTTGTAATTCCTGTACAGCTTGCTGTTTAGACTCCTTGAGGGAACTAATCAGGACCGTGATCAAACTCAATACCCCGACCCAGAGCAGATCCCCCCATCCCATGCTCCAGGTAAAGGGGGCGTTTTTAGAAAAATGGTCCAGCGTCGCTGCCGAGAGTACCGTTGCAAATAACCCGGGCCCGATTCCGCCATAGCGTGCAGTGACTGCCACCGCTGCAACAAACAAAACCGTGGGAGTCAGTTCAATCAGTGGGAATAGCAGTTGAGTCAGCAACAGTGCGATCGCCACCGAGCCCGGGGCAACACCATAATTCAGCATAAGGGAGCGCTTGAATTTCCAGAACATATTCCGCCCTCTGAGTTAGCTAGCCCGCGCTCTGAGCATGAGCCTTACCTGCGCGTCCATATTTGCAGCAACGTCTTTTAGTTTAGCGTGGGGAGCGCTCTCGCCTCCCCATGGGATTTGAAGGTATTCCTGTCCCTAGAGTGTTTTACCCCTCGGTGGTCCAGAACACTAGAGTCGTGTTTTTCACGCTTTATAGGAACTGACAGATTCCCATTATAGGGGTTCCTATTCAATGGCGGAATAATTCCGCCATTTCTCTTGTTTTCTCTGTAATGTATCCCGGGTTTTTCCCTTGGTTTTTTACTCTAAATTTCCACCTTCTGAAATTGATTCTAATCTGATCATTTTTTTTTGGCAAATTTCCCTGCCACTCACCTCCAGGTCCACTGATCGAGGCTCACTGAGGTCGTTCACTCCTATCGGCCCGTTTAAATCATTAGACTTCTTGCACGATTGTCTTAAGCCCCCTGGGAGCCGGGGATTGGGGGGAGCAGTCATCGAATGAAAGCCCGAGGTTTATTCTTCAGGGGAAGCCAAGGGAATCATGCCTCCATTTTTGCAAAAGAGAGTCTCCCAGAATTCTCCAATTGATAGAGACTCACTTTCATACTTCAGAAGATAGATTTAGAGTCAGCCGGTGGCGCTCCCCGGAGGGATTAATCCTCATGTAAGCTGAATGTAAGCTCAGGGAATCATTGACTCAGCCCCGCTCAATTTCTAGGCGGGAATAGGGGGAATTATCCAACAGATTGCCCCGGTTAAAACTCCTTTACTGCTATTCTATATCCCCACTCCTTTTTAAGGATGACAGGACTTACATCCGGGTTCAGATGTCATGCGATCGCCAGAGACAATTCATAAATTACCCGGGGAAATAGCCAGTGCCAATCCTAACATCAACTGCTTCATCCCGAGAGGGACAAAGCATTCTCCTGTCCCTCCCGTCAAAATTGGAAAATTTTTTCGGGGAATCCCTATTTAGGTAATAGGTAAGTCATCGGGGGAGTCAAAGGACTCAGCACTCAAGAACTATCCCCGTGTATTTCTGTCAAAAAATTACTTAAAAAATTACTTAAAAATAAAGGAAGCGATTCGATTGAGTCGTTTCGCTTCCCGCTTATGTCCGAATTAGAAGCAATCTGCTGCGATCACTACACCGATGCCAACGGTTGCGCTTCCAATGCCGGACGCTGGCTATGGCGAATCCCCTCGATCGCCTCCTTATAGTCAGGAGCACCAAAAACAGCAGAACCGGCAACAATCGCATTCGCACCGGCTTCGATGACTTGCCAGGAATTGTTTCCTTTGAGCCCGCCATCGACTTCAATCCAGGGGTCTAAACCGCGCTCATCGCACATCTGGCGCAGCTTCCGGATTTTGGGGACCACACCGGGGATAAAACTTTGACCGCCGAAACCGGGGTTAACGCTCATGATCAACACCAAATCGCACAGATCCAGAACGTATTCGATCAACTCCAACGGCGTGGAAGGATTGAGGACCACACCGGCTTGTTTGCCGAGTTCTTTAATCTGACCGAGGGTCCGGTGGAGGTGAGGGGAGGCATTGTGTTCAGCATGAACCGAAATAATATCGGCCCCGGCTTTGGCAAAATCCTCGACATACCGTTCCGGTTCAACAATCATCAAATGTACATCCAAGGGTTTGGATGTCACAGGACGAAGGGCTTTGACCACGAGAGGGCCAATCGTAATATTAGGGACAAACCGACCATCCATGACATCAACATGGATCCAATCTGCCCCGGCGCGATCGATGGCCTGTACTTCCTCTCCCAGACGACTAAAATCTGCTGATAGGATAGAGGGAGCAACGACAATAGGTTTGTTTGATTGCGTTTGGGTCATGGCTAACAAATATTTCATCCGTCCGTCAAGTCGTATTCAGTTTAACAAAATATGAAGACACTCCCTAATAATTGGTTGGTGTGTGGAGCCCGAACCGTGAAGCGCTTAAAACTTAGAACGGGGTTAAGCGGACTCGTCGGCGGCGTCAGTATGGCTTTTATTGGAATTCCAGCCGTCGCCCTTCCTACTTCCATTAGTGAAATCGGCATTGATGCTCGTCGGCTGCATGATGCGCCCTATAACTTAACCGGGAGAAAAATTGCGATCGGTCAAGTGGACATTGGCCGCCCTCGAAAATTTGGCCTCGACAAACAAGCGAACCTGCATCGGGAAATCCCCGTCCAGCAGGTTTTCATGCAGGATGCACCGCGTCAAACGAGTCCCACCGATGATCCCCAGATGAAACCGGCTGAACAACACGCCGAGCAAGTGGCCTCGGTGATGATTAGTTCTGATAAGGCATTTACTGGGGTTGCCCCAAATGCCATCCTCTATGCGGCTGGGATTGGCTTATTGCGGCGCAGTGGACAACCGGAAGAATGTTTAGCGGCTCAAAATCTGGCTGAACAAAATAGCGGAGATGTGAGGGCGATTAACTACAGTTTCGGAGAATCCCTGGCCCAGGATCCGCGTCCCAATGCGGTCTTAGATGGTAACGCCCTGCTGACTCAATGTTTGGATTGGTCAGCCCGGGTCCATAATGTGCTTCATGTGGTGGCGGGAAATCAAGGGCGAGGGGGCATTCCCATTCCCACGGATAATTATAACGGGATGAATATCGCCTTTAGCACGCTCTATGAGGGCAAGTTTGCCAAGGTAGACCTGGCGAATATTGGCAGTGCTTTTAGTGGGATTACCAGTCGGTTGATTGGGTTAGAAGGCAATGTGGATAACCGTCGCGCTATCAATTTGGTGGCTCCCGGTAGTAACTTGAATTTATTGAGCTTAGATGGTCAAGTCACTCGGACCAGTGGCACCAGTTTTGCGGCCCCTCATGTGACGGCAACCGTCGCCCTGTTACAAGAGTATGGCGATCGCCAACTTCATCAACAAGCCAACAATCCCCAATGGACCCTCGATGCTCGCCGCCACGAGGTGATGAAAGCGGTGTTAATGAACTCGGCGGAAAAAATCGAAGACCCCGGCAATGGTCAGCATTTGAAAATGAGTCGCACGGTTTTTGCCAACGAGAACCGCACCTGGTTAGATTCCGACGCTTATAGCAGTCAGGAAATTCCCCTGGATGGAGACCTGGGAACGGGGCATCTGAATGCTTACCGGGCCTACCAACAGTTTAGTGCCGGTCAGTGGGGTCCAGGAAATGCCGTCCCGGGAATCGGTTGGGATTATCGCGAGGTTGAGGCGAATAGTTACCAGGAATATGTCCTAGAAGAACCCTTAGAGGCGGGCCGGTTCTTGTCTATTTCTTTAACCTGGAATCGTTGGGTCGATCTGGTTGATGGGAATAATAATGGCAAATATGATATTGGAGAAGAGTTTCGAGATCGCGGGTTAAATAACCTGGAGCTCTATCTGATGCCTGCGGATGAAACCGATATTCGCAAGAGTGTCTGGTCCTCGGTTAGCAAGGTAGACAGTACGGAACATATTTATCACCCGATTAAACAAACGGGCCGTTATAAAATCCGGGTGTACTTTCGCGATCAAGTGAATGAATCCACCCAACCTTACAGTTTGGCTTGGTGGACGACCCCAACTCCTGAAAACCGCTTAAACTGATGCCTATTAAGCTGATGGCTAAAACTCTGATGGCTATGACCCAGTTTCCGCCTAATTCCAATCCTGGCCCCAAGCGCCAGTCTTCTAAAATCCTAGACGAGAGCGATCGCCGCGTTCGCTCTCGTTTTGCTGCATCCGGTTGGACTGAACAGGACTCGAACAGTCCCCCCCCAACCCTGACTCGGGAAGACCTAGAAAACAAAGACCTCGCCCATTTAGGACTCTTTTTCTACTTCCTCCCCATCCTCGGCTTTTTCCCCGCCTTGTGGACCTTATATCGCCACCAAGGTAGCCGCAAACAAAAAGCTGCCTCTCGCCTAGCTGTTACCCTAGCCTTCGGTTGGCTACTCGGATATATTTTCTTGGAAACCGGCGCAAGAAGTTCGGAATTACTAACCATTCCCTTGTTATTAATGAGTAGTCTGTTAACCTCGGGCTATTTTGTGGTAAATATTTGGCTGATGGTTCGTCTATGGCAACGTCGGCCACTGCGATTACCGGGAGTATCACAGGTTGCTGAGGAGATTGTTGGCAAGCATTTATCCTAGACCTGTCATGGGAGGATCGTTTCGGGCGATCGCCATGCCTCAAGCTAACTTGAGGTTGAGGATCCGACAACGGCGAATGACTGCGTAGATGGTGACTGATCCCCCAATCCCAGGGAACAGGAAATAGCCAATCAACCCATCAACGGTATGGGGTGTTAAACACCTGCACAGCCGTTTGTCTACTTGAGCGTGAGGATGCTCGTCCGATTTGATCGATATATTGTTGAGTGTGTGAGGAAGCCCGTGCCAAATCAGAACGTATCCAAGCAACGCCCGATGGCGGAACCAACCGCTAAACCCCGGAGTAACAAGCTCAATAAAGAAAATCGGGGACGTTGGCTTTGGCTTTGTTTTGGCTTAAGTGGTGTGGCAATGCTCTCGGCAACCGCAGGAGCCTTGCTCGCCGTATCTTTGTCCAGCACCCCCTTAATGCAAAGCCGACTCAGTGCTGAAGATGCAGCCATATTTTCTAACAGCGATCTGGCGCGGACCAATCTTAAATTGCCTGAGCTCACCCGCTCAGTTAACATTTTAATCCTGGGTACTAGCGTTTTAACTTCTGACCTCAAAGAGGAGAATGTTCCCGAATTAGGATACCATGCCCCGGTTAATTCCCTGGATGGTCTCTCTGATGTCATGCTATTAGTCCGCTTTGACCCCCAAGCTAACAAGTTGACGGTTCTTTCTATCCCGAGAGATACCCGCACCTTAGTGGAAGGCTATGGCGTCCGCAAAATTAATGATGCTAACTATTTTGGCGGCCCTGCTCTGAGCGCTAAGGCGGTGAATGAACTCCTCGGTGGTGTTCGCATTGACCGCTATATTCGCATCAATGTTCAAGGGGTCGAAAAATTAGTGGATGCCCTCGGCGGGGTCAAAATGTATGTCCCGGTAGATATGAAATACCAGGATGATAGCCAACGTCTGTACATCAACCTCAAGCAGGGAGAGCAGTATCTCGCGGGGAAAGAGGCGCTACAATTTCTGCGGTTTCGCTACGATCAGTTAGGGGATATCGGTCGGATCCAGCGTCAGCAAATGATGATGCGATCGCTGATGGATCAAACCCTGAATATCAATACCATCACCCGATTACCGAAAATTCTCTCGGTGGTTCAAGAATTCATTGATACGAACTTAACGATTGAAGAAATCGCTGCTCTAGCGGGTTTTGCGGCCCAAACAGAATCTTCTAATGTGCAAATGTTAATGGTGCCAGGAGATTTCAGCGCTCCCGAGGAATATGAAGCCAGTTACTGGTTACCCAACTATGAACGCCTGGATGCGATGATCGCCGAACATTTGGATTTCGACCTTCATGGCAGGCATTATAAGTCGGTGGATCCGGCTTATGTCCGGGTGGCGATTCAAGATAGTACGGATGACTGGGATGCAGTGGATCTGTTGCGAAATAGCCTCTCGGATCAAGGGTATTGGAATGTTTTTGTTTCCAGTCCCTGGAACCAACCGTTAGCGGTGACGCGCATTGTTGCCCAAAATGGTGACATGGAAAGTGCCCAGGCGATTCGTGATGCTCTGGGCCTTGGCGAGGTGCGGGTGGAAAGTACCGGCAGTTTGCGATCGGATATCACGATTCAGATTGGCCGGGATTGGCTGGCGAAACAAAATCTCCGGAATGCCGACCCCTCGGTTCAGGATTCTTCACCACGGGATTCCTCTTATTCCGATGACTCTAGTGAACCACCCGCTGCGGATGAGTACCCTGGCGAACCTCCTGTCACCGATGAGTATAGAGATTGGACCCCGCCGGACCCCTACGCCGACCCCTACGCCGACCCCTACGCCGACCCCTACGCTGCCCCCTACGCCGAACCCTACGCCGAACCCTATACAGAACCCTATACAGAGCCAACGGTTCCACCGCAAGAGGGCTATTGGCAATCCCCAGGTTACTAGGACTTCGGTTCAGCATTAAATCCTGGGGACAAGAAACTCGGGTTTCTAGGATGTCGGTAAAGTATCGGTTAGAAACCGGGTTTCTCTACATCCTCTCAATGGAGAAGAACCCCACCCTAACCCTCCCCTTGCCAAGGGGAGGGGACCATCAGGTGCCGTTTACCGTAAAAAATCTACCGTTGTCAGCCCTTACCCCGTCCCCCAGCTTTAACGAAAATTCTCAGGATTGAGCTGATGGCTGGATCCGTTGCTGCTGTTTTCTCTCAGTTGTACACCTGTCCCCCCATCTACTGGGTCTAGGAAAGGCCGTAAATCGATACTTCCGGGTCGGACTTGCGTTTGGGGGCTGCTGCCGGGAATGGGCATCCCGAAAACCCCCTCTAGGGTCTGCAAGAGGTTCCCCCCTTGGCCGTTATCCACTAGGGCATTCACGGCTTCGGTTTGACGACCGCTATCGGCAACGGTTAAGTTTTCAAAGACGCGATCGCGAATCAGTTGGGGGTTCTCTCCCGGGGGGACCGTCAGGACAATCTGACAGGTGGGATTTTTCTCGGTGGTGACGCAGATGGTGTCATACCCATTTTCTGAGCCGATCGCCAGTTCTTGCATCCCGTCTTCCCGGTAAAACTCTAAGCGACGGGCAATTTCGTTACAGCGTCGGTCTTCGGTCCACCCCCCGCCCAAGGTACTGGGTTTGGCCCACTCATACACCTGTCCCGGTTGACTTTGCGGGGCATACATCACGGTGTACTGTCCATCCACGACTTGACAGGTAAACCGTGCATTACTGGCTGTGGGGGTATCCCCCGGATTGGCATCCCCTGTTTCTGTGGGCGAATTGGGGGGAACTCGCACGTTATTCCGAGGCGGCAACTCCTGGGCTAAGACTGCACCACTCGCACCCAGGAGTAAGGTTAATCCCAGGGATGCACTGACTCCTCGGATGGCGGCAATGGGACTCGATACTGGCGATTTATATTTGGGTTGAAACATACCAAAGATCTCCTCTCATGTTATACGTCAATCATTAATCCTTCTTCTCTCAATTATGACATGGCAATTCTTGAAGTCACCTCATCCCACCTGGGCGATCGGTCTCGCTGTTAATCCGCAATCCCTGACGCGATTCCAGAGTTAATAGAGATGAAAGACAAGAGTGCAAATTCACAAAAGAAGGGAAAGAAGGGTCCTGTTTCTCCTATAGACGTCTTCTCGGGCTAAAAAGATTCTGAATGGGGGATGGAAATTCTCAAGGGGGCGCTCTATTGTATGGGGGTGAGATAAAATCAATCGGCGACCATGCCTAGTCGGTCAGGACAGCGTTTACAAACCCATTCTCTGGGCAAAATTGATGTTCTTTTGGCCTGAGAATGTAGGGTGAGAACCCAATTTTTTCCCCTAGGGCGATATACCCTGGAGCCAAATCATCTGAGATTTTGTTAAACCTGGGCTGAACACCATCCCCGAAATGTGCTATATTTTAAAATTAAATTAAATTAAATTAAATTAACTGGACAGTGAAAAGTTTTGTATAACCCCTCGTCGGTCGCTCTATGGCCTCAAAAAAATGGACCGGCATAAAACCAGTCCATAAGTCATACAGGGCTTGTATTCTAACCTTAACCAGTGTTACTATTATGCACCCCAAAGAGCGAGTTGAGCAAATCATAAAAAGTTTACGGCCCGCATTCAGCCGTGAGGCGGCGTTTGAATGGTTAGTGATTATGGTCTGGGGCATCTTGTTGTGCAACCGGGCACAGGCTATTACCAGTTATCTGAATGCAGTGGGCCTGAGTGAATACTACCATGACCATGCTCTCCATTGGTTTCACGCTAAAAGTTGGAGTGCCAAAACATTATCATTCCGATGGCATCAATGGTTGAGTTCTCATAATAATGTCAAACGTTTGAAGGGGCAGCCTGTTTATGTTGGGGATGGCATTAAAGTACCGAAGGAAAGAAGAAAAATGCCCTTGGTCACAAAATTACACCAAGAATCAGATAATGTTACTAAACCTGAATGGATTAGGGGGCATTATTTGGGGCTATAAGTCTTTTATTGCAATCCGGTGATTCTTTACTCGCTGTTCCGGTCACGTTTGAGATTCAAGATTAAGTTAAAGAACCTGATGATAATTCCCCGAGTTTAGTCGATAAAATATCGAACTTATGTACGACCTATATAAAAGCTGGAGGTTACCTCATTAAAGACTGCTTACTTTGCGTCAAAAAAACTAATTAAGGAGGTCAGATCTGATTCAATACACTTGATTACTCGGGTCAAGATTAATACGGTGGCAAGAGCACCTTTACAACCATCCCCCCTGAAAAAAGGTCCCGGTAGACCAGCTGTCTGGGGAAAGCGCCTGGAATTACGCACCTTATTTAATGACTTAAATTCTTTAACGACTGAATAGACCTCTTGCAAAATTCTTTAAAGCCCCCCAGGAACTAAACATTTATTCCTCTGGCTTCCCCCAGTAAATAAACATTTATTCCTCTGGCTTCCCCCTTCTTAAGGGGGACGGGAGGGGGATCTAAGGGGGACGGGAGGGGGATTTAAGGGGGGTTGGGGGGATCAATCCTTTTTTTTGCAAGAGGTCTAATGGTTATCCCTTTATGGAAAACAACAAAAAGTCAGTTATAGAACTATAGATTTACATTGGGATAGTCCTAAACATTTAGTCCGATTTGTACGGGTGTTGTGGGCAGAAGGAAAGCAAAGTATCCTGTTGTCTACAGACCTAAATTTGTCCGGTACATAAATCATGAAGACTTATAGTTGGCAATTTAAAATAAAAGTAACTTTTCGAACTTTAATCGAGATTTTATCAAGGTTTATCTATCGGTTCTGGATGAACAATATGGCTCGTTCTTCTCCATATCTTAAAAACATGAATATCAAGGACTACTCGGAGCAAGAGCCGTTCAAAATAATAGAGAAAATCGAAGCATTTGAACGATTTGTCAATGTAAATGCTTTAGTTCTAGGAATTTTACAAATCATAAGACTAGAAATGCCCTCTGGCATTTTGAAGAGTTTTTCCGGGTGGTTCAGAACCGTCCGCCGCAGTGGTCATCAAGCGTGAACAACAAGTTCGACTGACTCGGCTCCAAGCGGGTCCCTCTATTTTAGCGGAAAGTCCGCCCACCTTACTTTTGACAAAATTCCTTCACGCCAAAGAGTCATTCATGCATAACAACATACACAGACGAACTGGACAGTTTAAGGCCCATAATTAATTATCTCACAGAACTTTTCACTGTCCTGATTATTTCTCAAGCCAAAATATCGAGCCAGTTTCGTTCTGTGCTCTAAGTAATTTTTCAAAGAGGCGAAGCGGAAAACTAGCAAAATGGCTGAAAAATTTCCGAAAAATTACTGATGACAAAACTGAATCGGCCCTGATAAGTTAACTTTCAAGCCATCTACATCTACCTTCGGAGCTTTTGCCATGCCATTTGAAGTCGGGGAGCTAAATGAATGGTACGTTAATATAGATCGGGTCGGGCCGGGCTCGCGCCTCGACTTGTACGAGTTTTCCCATCCGGGTGAGGGGAGTTTCAACATAGGAGTGCAACCGTTACAAGCACCAGTATCCGTAGAACTCCTGGATAATTTTGGGAACGTTTTATCTGCGGTTAATGCGAGTGAATTAGATGGTGGAGAACTCTTTTTCGAGCATTTAAACCAAGGGGATTATCGACTAAAAATCTCCTCAATTGGCGACGAAACTCCGTACCGAGTCAGTATTTCTCCCGATGGCGAAGGCGACCCAATTACCAACTGGGGAATCACCGAAGGTTTTTTTGTGGCAGATGCGACGGGAGAGGTGGGGGTAGACTATCTGTTGGATGGCGGTAGTTACCAAGGCGAGTTGGCAATTTTTAGCCTGAAAGGGATGGAAGACTTATCCCTTGGGTCGTCAGAATTTATTACTGAAGCCGCTTCAAGAGCTTTGAGTAATTCGTAATTAGGCCATGTGGTTATTTCCGATGCAAGTGAAGGGGCAAAATTTTCTAGTTGGAATAATTCTGGGGAATATTTGGGACGGGAAACATTTTCCATGTCGCCAGGGGATGTTTTTGCGGTGATGTTGGTTCCGAACGGCAAGGTGCAGGAGGTCTATGACAACCCAGGAATTGGGGGCAACAAACGACCTTTGTTTTCCCTGGCAACTGCGAACCCGTCGGATGCGTTTCATGTGGGTCAAATTAGCGATGTTACGGGAAGTGGTAGTGCGTTCGTGATGGAAGACTTGCGGGTGGATACCGGGAGCGATCGCGATTATAACGATATTATTTGGCAATTTTCTGGGGCAGTCGGTTTGGCAATGCCAGTAGAAGAATTAATCGCTCCTGAAAAAGATTGGCGATCGTCGGAGGTGGGACAAGAGCTACTTAATGCGATCGCTTCGGTTCCTCTAGTAGATAGCGAAGCCCCAGAGGAACCCGTTGTAGCCTCAGCCCCGGAACCCGTTGTAGCCTCAGCCCCGGAACCCGTTGTAGCCTCAGCCCCGGAACCCGTTGTAGCCTCAGCCCCGGAACCCGTTGTAGCCTCAAATGAGCCAGTGGCAGAAGTCGCACCGCCAGTTGAAAATGAGGCAACATCCCATGAGTCTCAAGATGACGGAGCAAATTCTCATCAAGAGAATTTAGCCGCCGAGTCAGAAAATTCCTCACCTGACTTGAGCGATACCGAAACCGACACAGAAATAGATCCGCCAACAGTGCCGGAGGTGACGGAGGATCCGACTTCGGGCGAAAGCGCTCCCACAGCGTTAGCTCCGGCGACTGCGGACGACATTTCAGTTCTGCCCGTCGAACCCCTACCGACAAACCCAGAACAGTTTGAACAAGGCATTGGCTCGGAAATTATCCCTACATCTGAGTCAAACCCAGCAACGGCGGTCGTGAGGACCCCGAAAGAGTTTACGTCGGGCGTGTTTACTGTGGGGGAAACGGGAGAAGTCGGCATCGACTTCCTGTTTGATGGCGGAAAATACCAGGGAGAGGTGGCAATTTTTAGCCTGTCGGGACTTGATGAGTTTGAATTGGGGTCGCCGGAGTTTATCTCGGAGGTGGCACATCGGGCATTAAGCAATTCTGCGTCGGGATATGTGGCGATTAGCGATCGCGCTGATGGGGCTGAGTTTTCCGGTAAATTAGGAGAATCGGTTGACTGGAACGAGGGCGAGTACGAGTCAAAGACCTTTGCCATGAACCCGTCGGAGCGATTCGGCATCATGTTGGTTCCCAATGGCACAGTGGCAGAAGTAGCCGAAAATCCGACTCTCGCGGGAGCCAAGCGACCCCTGTTTTCCATGGCCACCGACGACCCGGACGATGGCTTCCACGGCCAGCAATTGGCAGACGTGACGGGAGATGGGGTGTTGTTTGCTTGGGAAGATTTACGCCTGGAAAGTTGGTCAGACCGAGATTATAACGATATTCTGTTTTCAATTAAGGGTGCGACGGGTTCGGCGACTGATTTCGATGCGGCAGGCGACCCCGAAAAAGATTGGCGAGATACCGATTTGGGTCGGGAGATAATCCAAAGCGTTCTGTTCCCGGTAGAAACGGAAACCGACCCGCCGATTCTAACTGTAGAAGCAATAGAAGCAGGCATATCCGGTCAAGTGGAAGACAAGAGCGAGATTTCCAGCTTGCGAGTCGGTTTTGATGCCACCCCGACGTCGGAGTTTGTCAGCGTGACTGATTTTCTAGCCGAAGATGGCAGCTTTACTCTCGACGGAGCCACTTTAGAAGAAATTCTCGGGACATCCTTAGACCAAAGCAGTCACGTTCTGTATCTGGAAGCCACAGACATTCATGGCAACATCGGCGTCACGGCAATTCGCACAGGAGTTGGTTCTGCGCCCACGAATGAAACGGAATTAAACCTGGCTGTAGGTTCGGTGTATGGTCTCGACCCCTATCCCGACGGCATTGCCCTCCCGGCATTCGGACAGCGGCAATTGTCCTTGCGTCTGAATGGATGGCCCGACGCGGGAGATATCAGCGCTGCCGATGCTGGGACTCGCTATTTTGTCAGCCATCCCGATATCGTACAAGTAACCGCCGATGGTATGGTGACGGCACTCAAAGAAGGCGTCACCACCATCAAGATATTTTACGGAGCCACATCGGTGGAAATTCCCGTGGGCATCGAAGCCCCGGAAAATGGGCCGGCAGTTGTTGGAGAAGATGGAGGGATTGTCGTCGCGGCTGACGGGTCTCAGGTAATGTTGCCCCCGGGAGCCTTAGAGCAAGACAGTTCCGTCAGTTTCACTCCTCTAGGCAAAGAAGACTTATCGTTAGAATTTCCCTCGGGATTTGAATTTGCCGGAGCTTTCAATTTAGAATTCGACGACGAACGTTTGGACTTGCCCGCTCAACTCGCCATCAGAGCACCAGAGAACATCGAACCGGGAACGGAAGTTTATTTCATGCGCAAAGGGGCATTACCCGACTCAGAAGGCAATTGGAATCCCGCATGGCTGATTGAAGAGTCCGGCAGCGTAGACCCTGATGGCACGATTCGCACCGCTTCTCCTCCATTCCCGGGAATTATCCGACCAGGGGAATATATAGTGGCTTATTCGGGTCAAACCGGCAGCGCGACGGTGGTTCAAGGTCAGCTTACGGTATCCTACGCCTTTCCCCCAGCCTTCTATGGTTTCATTCTCCCAACTGCATTGCCCGCTACCTCTGGGTCAAACCTGGTGGGAATGTTAATCGACGTGACGGCGGGACAAGGTAATTTTAACGACTCGTCGGCACAACGGCGTGGCGATTGGGGTTCCTTGATAGATGGCCCCTACTACACCATCCCAGCAGTGACCATTTCTTACGACATTTCCAGCCTCAAAACCTTTGCGGTGCCGTCGGTGGGGCTGCCCATAATTACAGAAACGGGAGTGCAGCGCAATGCCGAAGGAATTGCACGGATTGACGCGAGGCTGGATATTCCCGCGCCAATTGAGTCGGACCCTCTGACCCCTCCGGTGCTACAAGAAATTTCCCTAAGTTTTGAAGATGAAGCGGTTTCCGAACCGGTCTTGTTCCTTACCGGCAGCAATATTCTGGTGGATGAAAGTGAATTAGACGACCCGTTAGGGTCGCGGTTTGAGGATTTGACGGTCGAATTTTATGTGGGAGAGCGAGTCTATTCTGGGACGGTGCTACGGTCGTTGAGCGAAAAATTGGGGGACAATCAATATAAAGTGGCGGTGTCCGTTCCCGATACCGTAGCCCTGGGAAGCAGTCGCGTCACCCTAACGCGGCGGCAAAACCAAGTGGTAGGCCAAGTAGGGACGGAACCAGTTTATGAAGAAATCGAGTTATCGGGCAATTCGATTCGCCTATCTGATGGGAACGAATATGTTTTTGCCGCCCTACAACGCTCGGACCAGGTGGCAGTTCTCGACGGCAGGGATCCAGAGGAGATTGTCGAAAATAGTGACAGTGCCAATATCCTCCTGTCGCAGTCGCCAGTCGAGTTAGGACACTAGGCACAAGCTAAGTCAAGAACATTTTCGATGGCGTTTCGTAAGGTATCAAAATTTTTCATTAGGTGTCGAATACGACTTTTGAGCCAAGACCAACAGCGCTCAATTTTATTGAGGTCTGGAGAATAGGGGGGCAGATACCAAACTTCACATCCAGCCTCAATTACCATCTGCGTATAGGCGGCCCCCTTTATGAAAGCTCGCATTATCAATTATCAAAATCTGCCCCGGTTTCAAATTGGGGATGAGACAGTTTGAGAGCCACAGTTCAAATACGTTTCTATTACAGGCTCCTTCTACCGTAAAAGGAGCAAATAATTCTCCATTACACCAAGCGGCAATCATATTGACTCGTCCTTGTCGTCGTCCTGATTTAAGAGCATAGAGTCGTTCTCCTTGGAGACTGTAGCCATAGCTGTAATCGTCGCGGCTATCCATCCCAGCTTCATCCGCATAGACAATATCGGAGGCTTTAACTGACTCTAGCTTGCGTGCAAACTCCGCGCGTTTTTCCTCGGAACGCTCTCGGTATCCATAAGTTTTTTTTACGGGTGAAGCCGATTTTTTTGAGCGCCCTACTAATGGTTCTTTCACTAATGTCACCGTCCCCTACTTCAGCCATCTGAGCTTGAGTTAATTCAGCATTTTCTTCAACAAAAGCTCGAAACTTATCCCAGTCCGTTATGCTATGACTATGGCCCGTTCGACTGTATGTCTTAGCATGGAAGTCTCCAGTTTCTTCTTTACGCTTGAGCCACAGATTAATCGTATTGCGGCTAATTCCAAAAAGTTCACTGGCTTCACTCTTCTTCATCCCGTTGAGTTCAATAGCCTCTATGACCTTGAGCCGTAAGTCGTAGCTGTAAGAATTAGACATGGATAGATTTATCTCGAATTTTGGCAACTCCTTTTATTTTACGTCCTAACTGGACTGGCGACTGCTATAGCAGTCCTAACTCAATTGTGGAAGACCCTCACCCCCAACCCCTCTCCCAGAACGGGAGAGGGGAGAAGAAAATGTCACAACTGATTTAGGATTGCTATATATTTGTAAAAAAAATTATTACAATACTCATCAGAACCCTATGCCGTCCTACCTTGGGTCACAAATTAGTGACCAATTTGAACACGCATAGACAGTTATGAGGTAATCTGGGATTGGTTCCTTTATCTTAACTAAGGGGTTAAGAACCTCACTGGGAAGTTATTTCAGGCATTTCAGCCTTATTTCATTCCCAAACGTTTCGCACAGTTTCTTCTATTTTAGCTGAAAGTCCACCCAGCTTACTTTTGACAAAATTCCTTCAGGTCAAAGAGTCATTCAGGCATCAAGCTATACACAGACGCACTGGATAGTTTAAGGCCCCTTGATAATTATCTCACAGAACTTTTCACTGTCCAGTAAATTAAATTATATTGTCATACAAATAAGCAATCCGATTTTTAGATGACAGAAAACTGGGTCGCAGTAGATTCTCACTAATAATACCTATCAGACTTTCTCCAGATGGGCTTGATTTGTAACCAGACCCTCCATTGAGAACTGTGGAAGGGGATTCTCCTCAAACCCGGTCGTTTGACCCTGGGGCGATCGCCGGTGCAATCCTGCTGATGGTTCTGACGGTGGCATCCATCGGGAACAAAGTCTATCCAAGGGATTGCGCCCCCTTCTAACAAGGGGGGATTTGAGCGGGTTCGGGGATTTCTGGGGGGAAAAGATGCCGACCACCGGACGCTTCCCTCTAAAATAGAAAACAAAACCTCGACAAGCAACTGACTCATGACCCCAAGTTCAGACCTGGAGACCGTGACCCAGCAAGACCCCCCCCAACTTTACAACCCCGGTAACCTTAACCCTACTGAGGATGACCCGATCGACGACTTCCCGGACGAGGTGGAGATGTCCATCTTCGATCACCTGGAAGAACTGCGGATGCGAATCTTCTATTCCCTGATTGGCGTAGTGTCCGGGATGGTGGGGTGCTTCATTTTTGTCAAACCGATCGTCCACTTATTAGAGGTCCCAGCAAAAGGCGCTAAATTTCTGCAACTGGCACCGGGAGAATTTTTCTTTGTCTCAGTCAAGGTTGCTGGTTATAGCGGATTGGTAGTCGCCAGTCCCTTTGTGCTCTACCAAATTATCCAGTTTGTCCTCCCGGGACTGTCCCTGAGAGAACGTCGGATTATTGGTCCGATTGTTCTGGGATCAACCCTGCTGTTTGGGGTCGGTCTGGTCTTTGCCTATATCGCTTTGATTCCTGCTGCCCTAAATTTCTTCGTCAGCTATGGGGCCGGGGTGGTCGAGCAAATGTGGTCAATCGATCGCTATTTTGAGTTTGTGCTGCTGCTATTATTTAGCACTGGATTAGCGTTTCAAATTCCGGTGATCCAGGCGCTGCTGGGTCTGCTGGGAATTGTCTCTTCTACAAAAATGCTGGCAGGTTGGCGTTATGTGGTGCTGGGGGCTGCTATTTTAGGGGCGATTTTAACCCCCTCTACGGATCCCCTGACCCAGAGTTTATTTGCCGGTGCAGTCCTGACCCTCTATTTTGGGGGGGTGGGATTGGTGAAGGCAATGGGAAAATAAGCAGTTTGGGTTCAGTGGTAGCGCGATCGCCCGTGGGCAGAGGGGTCCTAGAGGCGATCGCGCTTGTGCGATCTGTCATACAATTTTAGAGTTGCGCCGTTAGTGTGACAGACCTTTGAACAGTCAGGATTCTCGCCATGAGAGATCGCGGGGATCGAGTGCCAGAGCAAAATAAATGTCTTCGGTCTAGACTCAATCTGGGGTACAATTTTGGAGTTGAGAGTTTAACGTGGATATTTTCCAACTCTTGATCGATCAGGATTCTGACTGTTAAGGGGTCTGTAATAGAGTGGAATCGCCTTTGGCATCGCCCCTGCTCTGACTCCATTGTAGCTACAAATTTAAATTTGAGATTTTAAATTTGAGATTTTAAATGGGTTAACCCTTGCTCAATCAGGATTCTGGTCATTAGCCGGATGGCACAGATAAAGTGAACGCTCGCTGTAATCGGTCTAAGTGCTTGCCAAATGGGGCGGTTGTGAGTTATGACAGTATCTAACTGATGTTAAGTTAGTCAGGAAAACTCTCCGTGCGATTGATGATTGGAGGAGGTGGCTCGTCCAAGATCTGATTTCTGTCCTTGATTTTTTTGAGCAGAAATTCAAGACTTTGTAATGCTGAATACGTTGTGAAATATCCGTTCGCTCATATAATACTCCCATCCCGATGGCAACCCACTCAGCACGGACGCTAACCATCTCCTTCGGTTTTTAAACTCAGTGGGTGATCGACGATTGATGGCCGACCCCTAAAAATAGAGCTGCGTATCGTTTTATACCAAAGCTTTTACCTATCATGATGAAAATTCTTGCGTTCGACTTGCCCAATTCTCCAGGTCCCGATCTCCAGCCAATCGTTCTCAAGTATTCCAGTTTTCTGGATACGGCTGCGGTGGGAATTTTTCAGATTACGCCGACGGGCAGCTATGTAAGGGCTAATCGAACTTTAGCTCGCATCTATGGGTATGAGTCGGCTGCCGAAATGATGGCTGGGGTCAAAAATATGGGGAATCAACTGTATGTGGAACAGAGACGGTATGAACAATTAATGCAAGTGTTACGCACTCAGCGAGATGTGGAAAATTTTGAGTCTCGGATCTATCGTCAAGATGGCAGTATTGCTTGGGTGCGAGATACGATTCGGATTATGCGCGATCGCCAGGGTCAGGTGATTGGCTATCAGGGGATCGTTGAACCGATGGAGGAACCCCTGAGCGATCGCTTAAGTTCTCCGCAGGATTCGGAACCGGAAAACTTACGAACTCCCCTCACTCCTAACTTTGTGTCGATGCTATCTCATGAATTACGCGGTTCTTTAACAGTGATTGCGGCAGCGAATGATTTGCTCAAACTCCACAGTCAAAAAATGACTTCCGAGCAACGACTCAAGTATTTTCAAAAAATTGATGAAACCGTTAAACACACCACCAATATTATCGAAGGATTCCTGTCATTAGGTAAGGCTGAATGTGGGGGTTTACATATTCAATCGGTTCCGGTTTATTTTGCTAGTTTATGCGAAGATGTCTGGCAGGATGTGGAAAAGTTAACCGATGTGACTCATCGCATGGTTTTGACCACCACCGGAGATTCTGAACCTCTAATGACTGATCCCACCTTACTCCGACAAATTATTTTGAATTTGCTGGTGAATGCGGTCAAGTATTCTCCTCATGGGAGCTCTATTTACTGTGATTTTACCTTTAATGAAGGGGAAATCATTTTCCGAATCAAGGACCGGGGCATCGGGATCCCCCCGGAGGACCGGGCGAATTTGTTTACCCTGTTTCATCGAGCGAAAAATGTGGCAGCGAATGCTGGGAGTGGTTTGGGATTGGCAATTGTTAAGCGATCGGTGGATTTACTCGGCGGTAAAATTTGGGTAGAAAGTACCGTGGGAGAAGGGACAACTTTTACCGTAACCCTCCCAAAACTACCGGCGCTTTTTCCTAAAATTGAGGATTACCATTCGATTAGCGCTTGAGGTGATTCCCTCTTTTAACCTCGTTCTTTTTGTCTGTTGGATGTGACGTCACCCCCGAGTTTCTTAACTCAAGCATTGACTGATCCGGCTAAATTCATAGGTAAGCCGCTGATCCCTGATGACTCAACATTCCCCCTCTCTACTTTTTTTCCCTAAATATTGCAAGTTGTCAATTGGTTAATGGGTCAGGAAGGAGTCTAGCGATCGCCCCAGTGAAACGGAGGAAAGCGCTCAAGACGAATAGAGAAGTTAAGAATAGACAATGGGCAATTTAGAAATTTTCGAGCATCCATTCTGAAGCGCGATCGCCCAAATCAATCGGAATGCTCACCGCCTTTCCTAAGCGGGGACGTTCGCGGGTGGTTGCAAGGTAAAGCTGCACCTGTTCGATGCCACCCCAGGCATTGAGATAACTGGCAACCACATCCAAATGAGCCAGATATTCCGACTCATTCATGGGGAACGAGGCTTGTTCGAGGTATTTCCACATAATCAGGATGAAAATCTTCCCCTGAGTGCGCCGCACCTGGATATCGTAAGAGCGGCCCCACTTAGAAAGCAAGATCTGGTGTAAGTCCTGTCCAGTCATAGAGAGAGTCCGTAAAATCTGAATCTTTACAGTTTGTTACAAAAATTGACAGCGAAATGCAAAAATGCGATCGAAGTGTCAAAGAATGTAATAATCTGTTGAGAAAGGCTGGATATCAGCATTTCCCTGGGGATTGTCCCTGCCCAACCCGGTAGTGACAGACTCGATATGAGGAATTGTTTAAACTAGGGTTCACCAATTTTAGCCCTTAGATGAGAGGCTAAGACATACAACTTAACACAGACGTAGCAAGATAGGTCATGGCTCAAGCTTCTGGAAATCCTGATGTCCCCAGCATGGGGCGTCGCCAATTTATGAACTTACTGACTTTCGGTGCAGTCACGGGGACGGCACTGGGAGCCTTGTATCCGGTGGTCAAGTATTTTATCCCGCCCTCCAGTGGCGCGGCAGGGGGTGGCGTTACCGCTAAAGATGCCGTGGGCAATGATGTCAGCGTGAGCCAGTTTTTAGGGAGTCACAATGCGGGCGATCGCGTGTTGGCCCAAGGTCTCAAAGGTGACCCCACCTACCTGGTGGTGGATCAAGACAAGACCCTGACCGACTACGGAATCAACGCCGTTTGCACTCACCTCGGCTGCGTCGTCCCCTGGAACGCCAGCGAAAACAAATTTATGTGTCCCTGCCACGGTTCCCAGTACAACAGTGAGGGTAAAGTGGTGCGCGGCCCTGCACCCCTGTCTCTGGCGTTGGCTCATGCCACCGAGGTCGATGATAAAGTCATCTTTACCCCTTGGACCGAAACCGACTTCCGCACCGGGGAAAACCCCTGGTGGTCATAAGCGCTTTGGCCGACCAAAAGCCGCTGAATGCAATATATTTCAATTTCTCATTGTTTGACTGTTTAGCTTACCTCTTCTCTTTCCCGATGAAACATACTTCCTTGTCGCGGATCCTGCGGCAGAGTGGACGCACTTTAGCCAAAGGCGTGCTGTTGGCGGTGGCAACTCTCGCCCTTTTCCTTGCTTCTGACATCGCCGTACCTCAGTCAGCAGCCGCCTATCCCTTTTGGGCGCAACAAACCGCTCCAGAAACCCCCCGCGAAGCAACGGGTCGGATCGTTTGCGCCAACTGCCATTTGGCTGAAAAACCCACCCAGGTGGAACTGCCTCAAGCGGTTCTACCGGATACCGTGTTTGAAGCCGTGGTGAAAATTCCTTATGATACCAGCGTGCAACAAGTGGTTGGCAGTGGAGAACTCGGGCCCCTGAATGTCGGCGCTGTGATCATGTTGCCCGAAGGGTTCAAAATTGCCCCTGCCGATCGCATTCCTGAAGAAATGCAGGAAAAAATCGGGGGTCTTTACTTCCAACCCTATAGCGAAGGTCAGGATAATGTGTTGATTGTTGGCCCCTTACCCGGCGAACAATATCAAGAAATTGTCTTCCCAGTCCTCTCTCCGAATCCGGAAACGGATAAAAATATCCATTATGGTAAATACCCCGTTCATGTCGGTGGTAACCGGGGACGCGGACAGCTGTATCCAACTGGGGATAAGAGCAATAATACAGTCTTCAATGCTTCCGCTGCGGGCACTATTTCCCAAATTGCCAAAGTTGAAGGTGGTGGTTATGAAGTCACCATTCAAATTGCCGATGGATCGACCGTGGTTGATAGCATTCCCGCCGGTCCTGAGTTAATCGTCTCGGAAGGTGACGAAGTGACTGCGGCTCAAGTTCTGACCAATAACCCCAATGTCGGTGGTTTCGGTCAGGTTGATGGAGAAATCGTCCTGCAAAGTGCGGGTCGGATTAAAGGATTGCTGGCTTTCTTTGCGATCGTTACTCTGTCTCAAATTATGCTCGTCCTGAAGAAAAAGCAGGTCGAAAAAGTACAAGCAGCCGAAATGAACTTCTAGGTTTTGTTGCGAGTTACTTGATAAAAAAGGGGGCAGTTGCCCCCTTTTTTTTTAGAGGGAGAAGAAAACGGAGTCGCCCCGTCAATGTCGGAGTAAATGCTTGCGCCCCTGGGGCGCAAGCATTTACTCCGACACATACCTTCCTTTTAGTTGAACGTTTGGAGGATTTATATTAGACCTCTTGCAAAAAAAGGGATTGATCCCCCCAACCCCCCTTAAGAAGGGGGGCTTTAAAGAATTTTGCAAGAT
Source organism: Oscillatoria sp. (assembly GCA_011390515.1). Taxonomy (GTDB): domain Bacteria; phylum Cyanobacteriota; class Cyanobacteriia; order Cyanobacteriales; family Laspinemataceae; genus Laspinema. The sequence goes on along the minus strand of JAABSJ010000001.1, from coordinate 34,485 downwards.
GTCTATTTTGCAATCCCCTTATAGAGCGCAATTGTAGTAGGGTGGGCACTGCCCACCCTACTACAATTTCCCCAAAAAATGTACGCGAATAACTGGGGGAACTGCTCTATACATTTTATAAGACCCAACAAATTACGCTTAGATCCCAAAGGTAAGACTTATGACTCGGTTTTTTAAATTTGAAGCAGATTTTGTTGAATCTCTCCATTGCATTCCCATGCAAGTTCGATTGAAATTAGATACTTGTGGCATTAAACTCAAACTGAATCACTGGAATCAGTTTAACAAACAGGACCGAGAAGCTCTGATCCAGACTCCTTGTCAGAGTCCCGAAGAAATTACCCAGTATCGGGAATTTTTGCAAGGGTTAGTTTTAGACCGGACTGGGGAATCGGCCAAAGACTTAGCCGTAGATGACAACCCCCCTTGGATGAATCAGGCAGAAATACCGGACGGGGTGCAAGATAAAGCCCAACAGTTTGGGATTACTTTGAGTTTAGAACAATGGGCTAAATTAGAACCGATTGAGCGGTTTGCTTTAATTAAATTAAGTCGGTCCAGTCACGAAAATGCTAACTTTTTACCCGCTTTAAAAGAATTGAACCTGGTTTAAAGGCGATTGTCCGATTGAGATAAAAATGGGTTCAGACTTATCACCGGCAAGAGTTACGCATTTGGGGAGGGCAAACGCGAAATGTAGAGGCGATTCGCGAATCGCCTCTACATTTCGGGTGAATTTTCCAAATCTGCGTAAGTCCTGACCGGGTAATTTAGCCCTGGGTCTGGTTGTTTACAGTAATTGGCAGAACCCTTGCTCCCTTGTCCCTGGGGGAGTAAACTCAGAACATTCATTCAGGTTGAGAAAATAGGATTGTGGGACTAGAAGAAAAGCGAGTCGAAGTCGCTGGCGTGGAATGGTATTATCTGGAGCAACAGCCTGCAAAAGAAACAGACAAACCCCCGGTGGTCTTGCTGCATGGGTTGCCCGCCTTAAGCTTTTGCTGGACGGAAGTGATGCCCAAACTCGCGGAGGAGGGATTCCGTTCAGTTGCCCCGGACTGGATTGGGTTTGGGTTATCGGGGAAACCGGAAAAGAGCAAATTTGCCTATACCCCCGATGCTTTTGTTGCTGCCCTAGATGATTTTCTGACTACTCTGGAGATCGATCGCTGCTATCTAGTGGTCCAAGGATTTCTAGGTTCTGTGGGGTTACAATTTGCCCTGAGACATCCGGATAAAGTCCTGCGGTTAGCGGTGCTCAACGCGCCGGTAACAGCGGATTCCCAACTGCCTTGGAAGATGCAGCAACTGGGGTTACCGTTGATGGGGGAAATGATGACTCAGGACCCGTTGCTGGTCGATCGCACCCTGGAAGCGGGAAGCAAATATACCATTTCTGACGCCGACTTGGATATCTACCGTCGCCCGTTTCTGAAAAGTTCTTCCGCAGGGCGATCGCTGCTGTGGACGATCCGCAATCTTAAACTGAAGCAGGCAATGGCAGAAATTGCCGAAGGGTTTCCCCAGTGGGACAAACCCACCCTGGTTTTGTGGGGGGTCCTGGACCCTTGGTTGCCCCTAACTCAAGGAGAAACCTTCGCCGGTTCTATTAAGAATGCCGAATTGGTGAAATTGGCAGAAGCGGGACATTATCCCCAAGAACATTGGTCCGAAGAAGTCACCGAGGCCCTGATTCCCTTTTTTCGGCGTCGGGACGTTTAACCGGGGATATGGACTTTGGGGCGATCGCACAGGGGGGAGAGAATCCTCACCCCTCGATCGCCGTACCCAATCTTGATATATTTTGGTGAAGATCATTTTAGTGCAAGGCAAAAAACTGGCTATGAGACGTTATCGTTCAATTCTCGCTTCTATTTTGGCGTTGGTGATGGTGTGTTTGGTTAGCTGCGGTTCGCCGCAAGCGGCCCAACCCCCCGCCTACTCGCCCACTCAGTTAGAAATCGTCAAGCAGTATGAAGGAAATGTGCTGAAACTGCGCGATCGCATGGATGAACTCGAACAGTTCATCGTCAATCGGGATTGGGTGAATGTGGGGACATTTATTCATGGGCCTCTGGGTGCCTTACGTCGCGATATGGGCTACGTTTCCCGCAATCTCAGTGGCCAAACCAAAAAAACCGCGAGTCAAACGGCTCAAGATTTATTCGTCCATTTCGAGACGATCGATGCGGCAGCGGATGCAGGTAACTATTCTCTGGCCGTGCAGAACTACGCAGAAGCGATTGAAGATTTTGACGCCTTCTTGAGTCTGATTCCCAAGGGATAAATTGACTGTAGTTGAGTTGTGAACGATAGGGTGGGGATGGGAAATTCTTCCATTTTTCACCCTATCTTGACCTGTTATTTTGTTACCCTCTTTCTGAAACCAAGGGAGATATTGAGAGTTAAAATATGACCCGGGTTGCAATCATTGGATGCGGTGTCGTGGGTGCAGCGATCGCCTATGAACTGAGCTTAGTGCCCAATTTAGAAATTACAGTAATTGACTCTCAGGAACCGGCCCAAGGTTCGACACAGGCCGCTTTAGGAGTGCTGATGGGAATTATCAGCCACAAAGTCAAAGGCCGATTGTGGCGGTTACGGGAACAGAGTATTTTGCGCTATCACAGCCTGATTCCCGAATTAGAGGCGATCGCGCCGATGTCCTTTAACCGGCAAGGTATTCTCATGCTCTGTTTTCCCGGTGAAGATATGGCACAATGGGAGAAACTGGCGGCGACTCGTCGGACCCAAGGCTGGCAATTAGACCTTTTAGAACCCCAGTACGTGAGGCGACGCTATCCGCAATTGGGAAATGTGGAGATTGTGGGGGCGGTTCATTCTCCTCAAGATGGACAAGTTGATCCGGTTGTCTTGACTCGCGCTTTAGTCAGGGCAGCAGAAGGGAACGGGGTGAGGTTTAGATTTGGGGAGCGGGTTGAACGGATTAATTACAGGGAAACGGAGTCCTTGAAACAGTGCGATCGCCTAGAAATGACTCAGGGCAATCTTGAGGTAGATTGGCTAGTGATGGCGGCAGGATTGGGTTCCACGCCTCTGACTGCTGGACTGGAGTCGCCCGTAGAGATTCGTCCGGTTTTGGGACAAGCGGTACAACTGCGTTTGCAGAATCCGATGGGGGATGGAGAGTTCCAACCTGTGATTACCGGGGATGATGTTCATATTGTCCCCTGTCAGGGCGGTGATTACCCCGTTACGGATTATTGGGTGGGGGCTACGGTAGAATTTACCGGGGACGATGACCCGATAGGGGGAGATCCGGAATTACTCAAGCAAGTGTTGGAACGGGCGATCGCATTTTGTCCTGATTTAGCCCTGGGGGAAATTGTGAGAACTTGGTCCGGATTGCGCCCCCGTCCTGAAGGGCAACCCGCACCCATTATCGGTCCCTTAGCGGGATTTGAGAATGTGTTATTGGCTACTGGACATTATCGTAATGGGGTCCTCCTCGCCCCGGCTACCGCTTTGGAAATTCGACAGGCGATCGCAGGGAGTTGACCCCTGACTTGAGGGGGATTGATGGCGAGTTACCCCGCCAGCAATCCCTGGCGATGCTTTCGCACGTTTTCAAATTCTCGGGCTTTTTTTTGGATTTGAATTTGGGGACCGGAACGGGCTAGGCGGAGGATCATCCCATCAATCACCGGGGATTGGATAATCGGGCTATCGTTCACATAAGTACCATTAGTCCCTAAGTTTACAACTTTCCAGTTGCAGCCAATCCGATGTAGTTCGACATGGTGGCGGGAGACCACTGCACTATAGAGAACGACATGATTATCCGGCGATCGACCAATCCGAATCACGTCTTCGTCCTGAAAGTCCCAGCTTTGGGAGGGGGCGGTCTGCGTAGGATGCACCAAGTTCAGAGTAATCACCATCTACTCCGGATTATTCATAAAAATATCACTCTTAAAATGTTAGGACTCATCGCGGTTTCAAATGTTCCTTACAAAAGGGAAGTTTTTGTCAGGTTTTCGTTTAATTTAGTGGGTGAAATTTTAGCCTTTTTTATGATAGTTTGACGCAGGGTTGGGCGCTTCAGTAAATTTCCTTAATCTTTTACATAAATTCGGCTAATCTGGATTGAATTTTATCCAAAAATCACCTAAATGCCTTTGCCTATATCATTTCTGCTTCTCTAAGTAGATCTGCGTATAATCACGGTTGACTCTTCCAATCTAACTGGATTTACCCCTTTAAAACTTGATTGAAACGGGGGTTTGGTTCAGCAAGAACTAAACTTTGCAGTGAGGTGTCTCACCCCTCAAGACCATCACCCATTTTTACATTTATAAATCTTAATCATTTTTCAACCCAGGAAAACTATTGTAAGCTCACTTAAATATCGTCCCGCCCAAGGCAATTTAGGCGATCGCCCTGATTGCACCCCAAAGGTCTCTTAACCCGCTTTCAATGAGTCGAAATATTCAGAAACCCGGGGAGGAGGGAAAAAGGCCAAGACTTACGCAGATTTAGAGAATTCACCCTAAATGTAGAGGCGATTCGGGAATCGCCTCTACATTTAGGGGCTGATATTAAAGATTGCGTAAGTCCTTCAGGGGGTGACTGCCTCTCCTAAATCCGGGGAAAATAGCGGGGGCGATCGGCAACTGAAACGTTCTGTTTTTCATCTAAATTAGAGAAGACTGACCTCCTGGAGGGGGATTTAACCCTAGCCCTGTCAAGGTGATAAATTTAATGAGGAAAAATCGTTATTTCTTGTAGGGGCGCTTCTCGAAGCGCCCCAGGGGCGCAAGCATTGCGCCCCTACATTCCATCACTCTTTGTCGTGATCAAATTGAGCTCTTGGACAGGCGCTTCTCGAAGCGCCCCTACATTCCATCACTCTTTGTCGTTATCAAATTGAGCTCTTGGACAGGGCTAGGATTTAACCCCAAATGAACAGTTTTTATGAGAAAAAAGACCTCTTGATCGAGGTCATGCGGATAATACATGGGGAGAGAAAGATGTTTAAACTCAGTTTATCGACCGGATTGATTCGGATGGGATGCAAGCGATCGGCATTGAGATTAGCGATCGCCTGTGGGGAGCAGAAAATGCCCAGTCCTAACCCTGTGAGTTCCTGTTCTGACCCGAAACATCAAAATGGAGAATACCCAACGAAATCGGGGCAGAGAAGGACCGTTCCTGGTGCGATCGCCCTTGCCTTTTTGCTGTCCCTGACTGGAGTCATAGCGGGGGGATTCCCGGCAGTTGCCCAATCCAACCCCCTCGAAAATTATACAAACTTTGCCCAGTGGTGTGAGAATCGAGACAGTCTGGCACCGGAAACCCAAAAAACCGTAGATGCTTTATTAGCAGAAGCGGGAACCTCCGAGTGCGATCGGGCCTCATCCATTCTTTCTCGAAGACAAGTCCTCCCCTTTAGTAATCGCCAAATCTCCGACCTCAGACCCATTGCCTCCCTGACACAACTCACATTACTCTACCTCAGTCGCAATCAAATCTCCGATCTTAGCCCCCTTGCCTCCCTGAAACAACTCACTTATCTTTATTTAAGTGACAATCAAATTTCTGATCTGCGTCCGCTTTCCTCCTTAACCCAGTTGTTAACCCTAGATTTGTATGACAATCGGATTACAGACCTCACCCCCTTGCAGTCTTTAACCCAACTGGACACCCTATTTCTAGGACGAAATCAAATTTCAGACATCAATTCGTTAAGGTCATTACAGCAATTAAGGAGACTGTCTTTAGACTTTAATCAAATTGCCGATGGGACTCCCCTAACCTCCCTGACCAACCTATCGGAACTGTTTCTGAGTAGCAATGCGCTCTCTAATCTCAGTCCCCTCAGTTCTCTCACGAATTTACAGATTTTATTTTTAAGTGGAAATCAAATCTCCGATATCACTCCCTTGGAGACTTTAATTAACTTAAACACACTGTTTCTCAGTGTCAATCAAATCTCTGACATCACCCCTCTATCTGCTCTCAATCGTTTAACCGAAGTCAACCTAAGCAGCAATAAAATATCCGATTTGAGTCCATTACAGCCTTTACCCAATTTAACTCAAATAGAAGCACGAAGAAATCCAATTCGTAATAAGTTATGCCCGATTCAGCCCGATTCAGCTTGTCGATTTTAAAGCAATAATTAACTCAAAGAAACCGAGAAAAATTTTGTTCTAAAGCCCGATAGTCCAACTTAAATCAAAGTAGATTTCACCTATTGAAGATTTGAATGGGGTAGAATCTTTAACGAAATCAGTGATTGTACGGCCTGTTGAAGTCATTCTGGTTAAATTTACTGAATCCAGATATAAATTGAGACAATGGGTCTGGGGATTGCCCTCGCAGGACTATCGAAATTTTCCAGTAATTTCGGGGTTTCTGGGATAGCACTGATTGCACATCAAGAGGAGCATCTGAGAGGGAGTGATCGGATTCATCGATCAATTTTGCCTCGCAAAAAAACTAAATTCTGGATAAAATAGAGGAGAAAAACACAGATAAGCAGGGTGGCATAATTCAACCGAACTGTAATCCTCAACAAAAAATGCTTGCATTCCCGCATAATACCAAATCCGGTTGTAAAAAGTCGATTTTCTCTTTAGCCCGCGCAGGCGGGCTTCGTCTGTGGAGCCAGACCCTTGAGGGTGTGGGTTTTTATAGACCTATCACAACCGGATTCCGTATAAGAAGCGCGAATGACAGTTTTTCGACTGTTCAGGGGGATTAAGTTTGTTTATGTCGCTCTACTTCGCACAGAACGTAGCAAGGGGTTGGAATGGCGAAGACTGATCAAGGAAAGCAAAACTCGGCTTTGCAGTTACAGAGCAGATTGCTGATTTATTCTGCCTTGGGAGCTTTAGCGATGGGTGCGAGTGTGGCGATCGCCAGTATTATGCCCCTGTCGCAACGACTCAAACAAGCAGAGGAACACAATCTGGAATTTGCGGCCCAAACTCGCACCCTGGCCATCGAAGAATTCCTCTTAAGAGCTCAGGATATTGGAGGACAAATTGCCAGTCGCACCCGAGCGCGGAATCAGTTATTAGCGTATAATCAAGGGCAAATTCAACGGAATGAAGTAGTTCAGGTTTCGACAGATATTTTAACCGATGCCCTCAATCAATCAGAGGAGATTGAAGGGATTATGCGGTTTGATGTGAATGGACAACCCGTGACTCAAATCGGATTAGCTATTCCCGAGGAATTTTGGCAAATCATGCCATCGGGAGGGAACCAATCGGTGTTTATTGGTCCCGTCGAGATGGCGGGAATTTCTTATTTAATTGTGGGAACGCTGATCACCAACGAAACTGGACAGGTAATCGGTAGAGATTTGGTGTTATTTGAAGTTTCGCGATTAGAAAGAATCGTTCAAAATCATTCTGGGGTAGGAGAAACGGGGGAGATTATTTTAGGAACGGTGACCAATGGGAGAGTGCAAATTTTTTTTGAGGCAATTAATAACCCTAATCGCATCTCTAGGGCGGTGGAAAATGCTATAGAAAGGTCAGTAGCGGGAGAAGCGGGATTGATGCAATCGGACCGGATGAGCGATATTCCCGAAGTGATTGCCTTTAATCCGATCGCCATTGCCAATTGGGGATTAGCGGTGAAAATGGAGCGTCAGGAACTCTATCAACCTGTGCAGAAACAGATTTTCGATACAGGGATTGCCATTGCCATTCTGACGCTGTTGGGAACTGGAGGGATGGTAATCTTGCTTCGTCCTCTGACGAATAAAGCGATCGTCCAAACCGATGAGTTGGAACAACAAATCCAGGAAAAATCGGCTTTATTACAGGCCCAAACTGCGGCATTGCAAACTGAACAGTGTCAACGGAGGGCAGTCGAGGAGGCATTGGAGCAAATGAATGAATTAAAGGCATCTTCGCGACAAGTTGCTTCTTCCTGTGCCACGGCGAATTTTGGGGTTCAAGAAGCGCAAACGATCGCCACGGGAGGAACGCGATCGGTTGAGCGCACCCTGGAGGGAATGACGACCCTCAAAGACAATGTAGAAGCGATCGCCCTCCAAATCGACCATCTCCACGAAGGGGCGCGTCAGATTGGGACGATCGCCTCCCTCGTGGGGAGTTTGGCGGATCAAACCAATATGTTAGCCCTCAATGCTGCCGTGGAGGCAGTCCGTGCCGGAGATCGCGGAAAAGGTTTTTCCGTGATTGCTACAGAAATTCGCAAACTTGCCGATCGCTCGCGCCAAAGTGCCGATAGAATTAATATCTTATTAAAAGATATCCAAAACTCCGTTGTTGCCACCTCCAAGGCGACGCAAGAAGGAACAAAAACCGTGCAGGTCAATTTTGAAATTGTTCAAGAAACTGCCGTTTCCTTAACCGGAGTGCTCAAGGCGATCGACGAAGTGACCGCCAGCACTGAGGAAATTTCCCTCGCCACCCACGAACAAGCGGTTGCCATCCAACAAGTAGTGGCGGCGATCGATCTGATTAAAACTTCAGATTGAGGGATCAAATCCCTCGGTAGTCACCCAAGGGGCGACTGCTCCTTGGGATTAATCCATCCAAGTCAGGTCGGTTGTGGAAAACGGAGGGAAAGTATTTTGATCTGCCGTCGTCGGACGAGATATTCTCATCGGTAAATTTTTCGGGTTAGACGAAGGCTGTTTTTGTTGAAGTTGCGTCAACTCTTGCAGGGCTTTTTCATTCGCTGCTGCCAGTTGAATTGCCGATTTTTTTGTCTCCTCTAATTCGTCACGAACTTGAGAGATTTGCTGAACCTCTTCGGTAAGTTTTTGATTAATTTGTTTTTGTTTTTCCAACTCAGTAGTTAACTTCGTTTGGGCATCTTTTTCTTGATCGGCGATTTTTTTCGCCGCGGCTAATTCCGACTCTAGTTTTTTTACCTGAGTTTTTTGGTCCTGCAATTGCTGCTGTAAATCCGCATTGAGACGACCGAATTCTTCATTGCGCTGCTCGGCTTGATTGAGTTGACCCTCTAAATTTTGGATCAGACTCCGATGTTGCTCTAATTCGGATTGAACTTCGGCCAGGGTGCGATCGAGAGCGCCATCTTTTTCCCGAGCTTCCTGTAACGCCGTCTGCAACTCTGTCACCGTTGCTTCTAACTCCGAACCTAAAGTTTCTTCGGCTGCTTCAATCGGTTCAGATTGAATAGTTTCAGCCAATTCTACTTCGGAATCTGCTGGTTTTTGGGCTTCATTTCTGATTAAATCGGCAATTTTTTTTCTAGGCATCAGTTTCTCCAATCACGCTGTAATTCATCAGCTACTCGACGATAATCCGCCTGAGCTTCTTTGGCATTTTTGCCACGCCATTGGGCGATCGCCACCCCATCGAGGGCCGCCCGTTCATGCGCTTTAAAAGTCCGAACGAACGCATGGCAGGTGGGGATTCCTTCTTCCATCAGCGTGTTTTGAGCCTCTAGCGCCTCCCCCAAAGACCGGGAATCCACCCGAGTCAGAACCACCCGATGCGGCACCGCCACGGGGACGATCGCCTCGCGCACGGTTTCAATCAGCGCCGCTAAATCCATCGGTGCCGGGGGAGTCGGCAGGAGGACATAATCCGCTGCACTCGCCACCGCCGCTAACGCCTGCGATCGCAATGCCGGAGGAGTATCCACCACAATTAAATCGTAACCTTCAACCTGGCGTAATTGACTCAAGAGACTCGGATCCGTCTCCTGCGCCAGATCGAAAGCAAAGCCTTTTTTGCTACGCTGAACCCACCAAGTCGCCGAAGATTGAGGGTCGGCATCCACCAGGAGGATGCGCTGGTGCTCGGCAAACGTAGCAGCGAGATTAACTGAAGTCGTGGTTTTCCCCACACCCCCCTTGCCATTAATAATTGCAAGGATTCGGGGGGCGGGAAGGTCGGGTTTTGCAGATGACGATTTTGGCAAGAGAACGATTCCTCAACAGCGCAAAGAGGCGATCATTTTTACTATACCCCTTGACGCGCCCCAAATTCATGACAGTTTGTAACAGACTGGAGTCCCTCGCCATAAATTGGCAATCCATACAATAATAGTCCCATCCTCCGGTCCCCTCCCCTTCCCAAGGTTCGGGTTAGGGTGGGGTCCTCACGAACGGTCCCATCCCCGATGTCTTGGTCCGGGTTTTCTCGTGAGGGGGCTTCAGCCCCCTCACGAGGATAACGACAAATGACAAATGACCAATGACCAACGACAAATGACAAATGACAAATGACCAACCCCTAACCATGCGATCGCAACCCAACACACCCTCCAACACACCCCCCCTCGGCGCTCAACGGGATTGGATTTGGCGCGGATATCAAATCCGTTACACCTATATCCGATCGCCTCAAGCTAAAGCGAATGCCATCCCCTTAATTTTCCTACATGGATTCGGTTCTTCCTTGGGACAATGGCGGTTCAATTTAAGACCGATTAGCGAATATCATACAATTTACGCCCTAGACTTTTTAGGCTTTGGTGCTTCCGAAAAAGCCTCCGCCAATTATCGCGTCAGTTTATGGGCCGAATTAGTCTATGATTTTTGGCGAAGTTTCATTGCAAAACCTGCTGTCGTCATCGGCCATTCTCTCGGTGCATTAATTGCCTTAACTACGGTGGCAACCTATCCCCAAATGGCCCAAGGATTAGTCATGCTAACTCTCCCGGACCCGCAACCGAGACAACCTCCCGCTTGGGCGAGGGCGATCGAGCAATTTTTCTCATCTCCCCTGTTATTATGGCCGCTATTTAAAATCGTCCGGCAACCGGGTTTATTAAGGGGTGTTCTGCGAAAAATCTATCAAAATCCTGAATTAGTGGATGATGAATTAGTCGAAATCTTTGCCACCCCTGCACGGGACCAAGGAGCATTGCAAGTCTTTTATCGCCTCTCCCTCACCCGCAGCGACCCGGAATATAGCCCCATTCTCAAAGATTTATTACCGGGATTAACCCTCCCTATTTTATTACTCTGGGGAGAAGCGGACCGGATTGTTCCCTTTAGGAGCGCGGTGAAATTGGCAGCCTTAAATTCTAACATCCAATTGGTAACAATTCCCGATGCCGGTCATGTGGTCTATGATGAAAGTCCGGAGTTTGTCAATCAAGCGATCGTGGAGTGGGTAGAAAGAGCGATTGAATAGGGATGATTGCGCCTAAATTGACCCAAAAAGTTGCGATTAAATCCGGAGGTTAAGCCGTCAAAACCTGTTGTGCCGTCAGGGACAGTTCAGGGAAAGTCGGGGAAAGGATGCGATCGCCTCCGGTAAACGGGGTGCGCCGATATTGACCCGAGGATTCTAAGTTAAATACAAAAACCGTAGGCACTTTCGGGTTGCCTAGAAATTCTCGACTGCCAATGGCTAAATAATCCACGATCCAATATTCAGGAATTCCTAACCGTTGATATTCCTCAAATTTATCCAGATAATCATCTTCCCAATTCGTTGAAGTCACCTCTACCGCCACCTGAATCGGTTCCCGTAATGCATTGTAGTCCGAGCGATCCCTGCGCCAGAGATGGCGATCGATAACCGCCACATCCGGTTGACGCCCTTGCTCAATTCCTGTAGCAGACACCGTTCTAATTACTGCTGTATTTTTCACCACATAGTTTAAATTCAGCCGGTGGATTTCACCTTTAAACCCATCGGCAATAAAATCAGCAATATCATCATGATTTCGAGTCGAGCGCCTTTCTAGCAGTTCTCCATTCACCAGTTCGTAAACTCCCCCATCTTCGGGATACTGCGCCAGAAATTGGTCAAAGGTTAAGTTTTTCGGAGTGGCGATCGTCATGATTACATCCCCTAGTGCATCTATTGGCAATTCCCCCGTCCCTGTCCTCAACCATTGGGGAGCATCTCAAGAAGGACAGTTGGCCCTCATCCCCCAACCCCTTCTCCCTTTCAGGGGAGAAGGGGAGCCGGATTCAAAGTCCCTCTCCCATGAGGGGAGAGGGATTTAGGGTGAGGGCGACCTTTGACGGAGATGCTCCCAACCATTCTAGGTTGGGGTCATCATCAGGGGTGACGAGTGCGATTTATTCTGGAGCAAGCAAGTCCAGTCCTTGAGGTTTTAGCATCCTTTAGCAGGCAACATCTAAACATTCGCAGGTTTGTAAATCCTCAAGGAAAGAGAAATTTCCCGACCCAAACAGGTGTAAAAGGTCTTGCGGGCGGGTCATGGCAACATAGAGTAACCGTTTGGCATCAACAGCATCTTCTACACCAACCTTCGCACCAAACTGTTGAACCCAAAGCACAATAACCACTTTGAACTCTAGTCCTAATGCTGACTTGACCGTTACAATTCGCACTCCCCGTTGCGCGGCGCTGTAGTTTCTTTTCTCCTCATCGCCTTTCGTAATCCAGCAACAACCCAGTTCCGAGGCTTCCAATTGTTGGGTCAGGTAAGTGAACGAATCCTGCTCACGCGGGCCCACATAGCGATAGATAATGGCAATATCCTCTGGCTGATACCCTTGGGCAACTAGCTCTTGAATTTGTGAGAGTACCCCTTCGACTTCCGCCTGCCGGTGGTCCATCAGATGGAGGAGGGGGCGTTTCCCGCGTCGGATTGCGCTTTTCGGTTCGACAATTGGGAAGGTTTCATCGTCGTCAGTTTCGCACAACGATTGAATCATTTCCCAAGCGGCAGATAAAATTTCCTCAGTGTTTCGGTAGTTTTGGTTGAGCTTCCGCATCCGACCCTGGGCGTTGATGCCTACAGATTTCCAAGTGAATTTTTGACGGTTGTAGAAACTTTGGGAGCGATCAGAAACGATCAGCAAATCTCCATCTTCCGGGTCTTTGAGTGCGAGTCGGCAAGCGGAAAACCAAGATGGCGAGAATGTATGGCCTTCATCAATCAGCACCGCATCCCATTTATCTTCTAACGGCATTTGCTCTAAAATCTTGACGAGCCGTTCACCGAGCAAGTCGTCGTAATTCTCCTTATAAACCTGGGGATTGGGTAGCCCGCCCAGAATCGACTTGGCCCACTCGTGAAAGTGCATCACCTCGATTTGTTCCTGGTAGGTCCGGTTGTCATCCTGTTCGATGAGCGATCTCAACCAAGAAGCCAAAGTCATATTGAAGCATAGCAGCAGCACCCGTTTCGCGAACAGTCCACGGGCAAGAATTTTGGCCCGACTCAGCAAAATCAAGGTTTTCCCGGAACCCGCAACCCCACAAAACAGCCGATGCCCAGATTGCAGCGAACGAGCCAGTTGTTCTTGTTTATGGTCCAGGGTGCGGATGCGCTGCGCGTTGGGGGAGACCTCTTGTCCAACCGGAACGCTGGTGGGTTGGGCGGATTCTTCCCGAATTTTGGCCTCGGGGTGGATGATGCCGCGAATGGTGCTGATTTGGTCTTCTTCTAATCCCCAGAACTTAAACCGATGGGTGAAGAATTGCTCTAAGCGCTTGATCAGTCTGCTCTCTCCTAGCTCCTCCCAGTCCAGCAATTCATCGCGATAACAAACCTGTGGTTTTTCGAGTAGGGGATATAGATGAGCCACCCGCGCTTCAGGTTCGGTTATTCCAGTCATGATGGCCCCAACCCCGACCGGAAATCTCAACTTTCCTTGATGTTCGCCGTCATCCTGGCACAGAATAGAATAGCCTTTAAATTGGTGCAGCAGCGCATCCAGGTAGCCCTTACCTTGCCGAAGTGGAGACTGACAACTTTCAATTTGCTCCCCTTGGTTGATCAGAAAAAACTGGTTATCGGCACTTTCTATCTGGTTGGCACGCCAGCCTTTCACCTCCAAGACTAGCACCCCAAACGTTGGACCCATAATAATAAAGTCGGGATAGAGCCCATTCACGCTCGGCTCATAGTAGATGAAAAAATCATCGGGCAACTCATCTCGGAGCAACTTAAAAACTTTCTTTTCCCCCTGACTTGCCTTTGCTGGGACAGCATCGGGAACAATCGCAGCCATGACCCCTCCTCTAATTGGCTCAATACTTGCAGCGCCGTCGCCACATAACGACCTCAATCTATTCGTAAGCTGATAACTGCCTCTGAATTGATGAAGCTAAAATTACTGGCTTATTAAACTCTATTGTCTCACCGTTGGGGTCTGTTTTGTGTAGAAATTTACCAATGGTAATCTATTAATTTGTTGTTTAGAAAATTTGTGCCAAACAGGCGCGGTTTTGTCAATTGGTGGAATTACGGAGTTTTTGAGCAAGTTCCCGAAGCAGTCCACGAGAGTTCTTGGCTAATGGAAGTTTAGATCCGACCTACCCACGGCGACCCCCATCTCTGATTAGTTGATCCGACTGTCCCCAAATCAGGTCAAACCCGGGCAATTTTAGAAATCTCCTTTGTCCCGACAGAGTGCCAACTGCCATTTCGGAAATTATATAGCGGTTCCCGGGGCGCGATCGACTGCATTCACCCGATGTACACTATCTATCAACGCTTGATCCCGTTCGCTGACCTCCGATTTAGGATAATATTTAACCATAAAAGGCACTGTTCTCTAAATTATACAACGAATAGAGACAGGTTTTTAGAGCTTTCTCAACCCGAATTCAACAGCGCGGTTCCCGTGGCATCGCTACCCCGCTCTAAAAAAAGCAGCGCTTAAATGGTCATCCCCTCAACCTTGCTATATAGCCAGTCTAAATCAGTTTGACAATGGATCCAAGCCTTTTGGTCTTGTAGTGCGAGCATCTTGCTCGCTATCTTTATGCCAGAATGATTTAGGTTCGCTATAATCAGGGCTGACTTTCAACCCCGGAGGGCCTAGTGGGACGAGTCAGACCGGGGGGGAACCCAGACTTTTGTAAATCACTCAGCCTCCAAATTACTAAGAGTTGAGCCAGCAAAAATTGCTCAAATCTTAAGGAAATATTTCTCTGCTTTAACTGTATATAATTACCCAAAATTAGGGTCGGAAATGGGGGAATGAGTAGGGTCAATTGTGGACTCAAAAGTCATCATAATGGACAGGCGGTCTCCGGCATCCTCGGGAATCTCAGGAATCTCGTAGGAAGAGTCTTTTCCAATTAACAAGCAGAGGGCAGAATTGGGTTTTGCGGCGTAAACAATTTGGGGGGTTTCAGGAGAATTGGGAGAGCGAACTGTTAAATCCCAAGGACGTTGTGGGGAATCAGGCACTTGCAAGACCCAATGAAGTTGAACCCTCAGTTTGCCGTCACTGGGGGGATTTTTTCCGGGGAACAGGCGATCGCCAGGACGAAGGCGACTACAGATTAATTCTCGACGACCTGTTACCGGAATTCCGGTGAGTTCGGCAACCTTTCTTTTCAAGTTGGGATTCTGAAGTTGCCACACCATTTGTCTAACAATAGCGGGACAGGTCCGGGATTGACTCCAGGGGATAAGATTGCAGATATCGTGACTAGAGATTTCCTGAATTTGCCGAGTCCAAGGGGCATTATTTAATGCCAGGGTAAGGGCGGCTAATTCTTCGGAGGGTAGGAGCGAAATCAGTTGAAACGAAGGAGTTTTGGGGGTTAAGGAAAAGGTGATTTCGGGATAAAAATCACTTAACCAGGGAGGGGAAGTTCGGAGGATTGGACCGGGATGTTTGAGAGGACTAACGGGGATTGGGGGTTGGGGAATTCTAGGATAGGGTTGACCATAAATTGGCCTAAAAGTTTTCAGAGAAAGGTCAGAATGCCAGACAAACCATTGGAGGTGATCCGGGAGAGTTTGAGTGACTTCAGAGGGGGATAACATCACTAAGGAATCGCAGTGTTCAGTCACAATAATTAGTTCTCCCGGTTGCAAAGGTTGTTCGGAAATCAGCAGGGGACGATCGCCCGATTGTCGCAGGGGACGATAAACTTGGACCAAGGGAGCAGGGAGTGGGTTGTCTTGACAAGGCATCCAGACGCCCCAGGCAATAATCGGGGTAGAATTAGAGGATTGCTTGAGGGTTAAACCCCAGTGTTTTAAGAGTTGAGAAGCGGTCCTAGCTGTGCGGGGTCCGAGCAGGAAAAAGTTATTGAAAGGGGGTCCGGGTTCGCTAGATTTAATCCCTGTGGCACTGAAGAGTTGACGGAGGCGATCGAGTTCTGATTCCAGGCGATCGCCAGGATAAATATAAAGGGGTTGGCGGATAATCATCATGGAACATTTAGGTAGCAATTGGGATTTTTTAGGAGGAAATAGCGGAGAAAAACCCTCTATTGTAGACCTAAAATCACCAGGCTATTTACCCGGTTAATTAGTCAAATTAGAAGAGTTTAGGGTTTAGCAATTCAAGAGATGAGTGATGGCTTGTTCAAATTCGTCACACTCATTCACCAGCCTTAAAACAACGCGCTCGAAGTAATTGGCATTGATGAGACTTATTTCCGCATTGTGCATAATTGAAAAAACTTTTTGGCCGCTAATTTCTTCAATGCACCAAAATCCCAGCTTATAAGAAGCATTTTTCACCAGCAAGTAGGTAGAAAATACCCCGGGTATTTCAGAATCTCTGTTAAATTTCAACCCGCTAGGCACAGAAAATTCTAGAGTATTTTCATAGCGGATAATAAACAGAGTTTGCGTATTGCCAGAGGAAGCATTGAATCGCAAAATTGCTCGGCGATCGTTAATGTCATTAATCCGCCATTTGAGTTGGCTGCAATAGTTTTGAATCGTCGAGCGGAAATTGGTCCCCGAAAACAGGTCAAGATTGATAGCCATATCATTTAGAAACAAGTTAAGTCAAGATGAGTAGAGCAGGGATTAACCCTATAAATTAGGATTTGAGCCACACTTAATCCATTAAATGTTTCAGATGCTTCTAACCTCCCTGAACTTTTGAACTCCACAAGTTTAGAAAAATCTGTGGATTGAGCGGTTCATTTTTGTCTGGATTGAGACTGGAACAGACTGATGTGACTATTGTATCCAGTTAATGTTTAAAGACTCTAAATTTGAAGCCAACTTGAGACCAAGTTAACGCCAATTTGACTAAGGGGGTCAATGAAAGAGGGATTTTGGAAGGCGTCTGAACTCAGGGTTGCCGGGGGAAAAGAGCTATTCAATCTTTCCCGACTATGGCCAATTTCCGCAGTTTCTCCAGTCCAGGATTTCTACATCGGGGAAAAATTACCCGTTCCCCTCTTTCCAAAATACCCAAAATCAGTGAAAATAGTAGGATACCCTAATTCGATGAAAAGGGAGCAGCGCTTAAGGCCAATTTAAACCCCATTTAAAAGCCATTGACCACTTCCCTCGAACTTCAAGACTCAACCTCATTGTTAAGAAGATGTAGGAGTTCCATGTATCAACCCACGACCCCGGAAAGAAATCATCGTCCTGTTCCCCTGAGTTCCGAACAGCGAAGACGGTTACAGGATAAATTCTTGACAGACTATGATAAGAAAATCAATGACATTTTACAGGATTGGCGCGCCGACTCAGCAAGTTTGGGAGCAGTGCCAACAGAAGCAGAAGTCAAACGAATTTTGGAAGACAGCGCTTCCACGGGCGAATATTGGTTGATTGATGGATTATGTCGCCTGTTGCTGAATCGTCCCTATCGCGACTACAGTCATCAAAATGTCCCTCGGGAATTGAAACAGGAAATCGCTGAAAAGTTAGAGAATTTCAAGCAGGGTCGCGGCATTGCCTGGGGAAGATTTAATAAAATTTGGATTGAAACTTTGAATGATTTATCTCCCCCCAGTTCAGAAACCATTAGAAAGTTTCTCAACCCCGATTACGAGACCTGCGAACATTGGGTGGTTGACGGGTTGTCTCAGATTTTTCTGGACTGTTTATATGAAGAATGGATGCAACAGGGTCTTGAACCAACGGATATCAATGATCCGGGTTTGGAAAAAGATACTGAGCAAAAAAGACCTCCGTTGGGGGATTGGAAATTGCCTGTAGAGTTACCGTTGACCAGTTGGGAAGATGAAGCGCCGGAACTGTCTAATTTCTATGGACGGGAAGCAGAATTGGCGACTTTGACCCAGTGGATTCTGTGCGATCGCGCTCGATTAGTGGTATTACTCGGATTGGGGGGAATGGGTAAAACCTATTTATCAATCCGCTGCGCTCAAGAGATTCAAAATGATTTTGACCAAGTAAAATGGATTTCCCTGCGCCATGCTCCCCCCCTCCTCGAACTCCTAGGAAATCTCATTCCATCTCTGTCCCCTCAATTTTCTATTGAAGTACCCGAAACCTCCAAAGAGGCCATTAATCGACTGATGGATGGGTTGCGATCGCAACGATGTTTACTCATTTTTGATGAATGTGAAACCCTATTAACCAGTGGAGAATTAGCCGGACAATATCGAGACGGATATGAGGATTATGGTGAACTGATTCGCCAAATTAGTAGAGAAACCCATCCAAGTTGTTTACTCGTGACCAGTCGTGAACCGTCCCAGTCTATGCCTTACTTAGAACAAGAACATTTGACGACACATCTGTTCCCAGTTCAAGGATTAGACCCCGGATCGGCCCGCCATATTTTACAAGCTAACCAACTCAAAGACCCCGAATATTGGCACAAATTAATTGAACTTTATCGGGCCAATCCGTTGGCATTGATGACAATTTGTCCGATTATCAAGGATTATTTTACAGGAAAAGTTTCTAGGTTTATTCAAAAAAATACGGTAGTAGTCGATGATGCCTTGCAGGAGGTGTTAAAACAACATTGGGAAACCGTATCCGAGGCAGAACAACAAATCATGTACGGATTAGCTATCGCCAGAAACCCCATTTCCCTGTCTGCCTTAAAACCCCAGATATTATCAGCCTTTTCCGAATCAGAATTGATCCAAATCATCAAATCCCTGAGTCGGCGATCGCTCCTGGAAATCAGCACAGTGGAGGATGAAGCGCACTTCACCCTCCAACCGGCGGTGATGAAATATATCACCAAAGACTTAATCACCCTCCTGTGCCAGGAAATCACCACAGGAATCCGCACTCAAAACCTGGAAATATTTGACCGACTCCGTACCCATCAACTGGTGATTTCGGATAGCTTGAATCCCGAAATAAACTCCCTGCAAGTCCGACTGATTCTGACCCCCATCAAAGAGAAACTGCTGATGAAATTGAGAAGCGATCGCCGGTTAGGGGTTTATCTGAACCAGATGCTCGCCCTACTAGCGGAAAAATCCGCCTTAGAAGTGGGATATGCAGCAGATAATCTTCAGAATTTGCTCAACCTCTTGCCTAAATCTGAGGGTTAAAGTATGATAGATTTAACCGATTTTAAATTATTCCAGGACTTACGCATTCCCTCTATCTCTGTAGAGGCGATTCGCGAATCGCCTCTACAGATAGGGGTTTGTCTCCCAATATTCGGAAGTCCTGTATTCATCAAAAACCTGAAAGCAAAGGGGGTGTGAATCATGAGCGATCGCCACAAATTAACCGATTCCCTAGAGTGGGTAAATTACTGCATTAATCCCCAATGCCAACATCGACAAAACCCCGAAACCGAGCAAGTTTGTCAAAGCTGTGGTACCCCATTGTTTATCGGCGATCGCTATCGCCTCATCTCTCCCCTACGACCCCTGACTCAACCCACTTCCACCGAACTATTTGAAGTCGAGGATTGGGGGGATAACGCTCAAACCCACAATCCCCTGAAAGTTTTAAAAGTCCTCAAACCCACCGATAACCGGGCATTAATTCGCCTGTTTGAGCAAGAAGCGCGGGTCTTAACCGCCCTCAAACATCCCCAAATTCCAACCGTTGACCCTTATAGTCCCTTTCTGGTTACCTTAAAGTCAGGTACTATTCTCCGCTGTTTAGTCCAGGAGAAAATTGAGGGAATCAATTTAGAGCAATGGGTCACCAAACAGAGTCCAATTTCTAACCATCAGGCTTTAGAAATTTTACGTCAATTAGCAGAACTATTAAAGTTTGTTCATAGCAAAGGCTTTTTTCATCGAGATATTAAACCCTCAAATATTATGCGACGTCCCAATGGGGAACTGGTTTTAATTGACTTTGGAACCGCCCGGGAAGTCAGCGCCAGCTTGGTCGAAAAACGAGAACAGCAAACCGTCACCCGGGTGATTTCTGAAGGATATACCGCACCAGAGCAAATCCAAGGGAAAGCGCTTCCAAAATCGGATTTATTTGCCCTAGGACGCACGATGATTTATTTGGTAACTGGCAGTTCACCCCTAGAATTTGAGGACCCAGAAACTGAAGAATTAGTCGGTTGGCAAGCAGTTTGCCCGGATTTGAATCCGGCTTTGGCAGGGGTGATTAATCAGTTAATTCACCCCATATCTTCTCAGCGAACTCGCAATCCTGAAATCCTGTTAAACCAGTTAGATGAGATTCAATTTGGGGGAGACGTTAATCAGGGAAACAATCCGGTGGTGGAGGCTAATCCAGTCCTTGACTCTGTAATTTGGAATCGGATCGGAACTCGAATTCCCAAGTTTATCTATTCTCCTATCATTGCTATAATTGCTTTGACCGGATTATTAGGAGTAGTTGCAGTGAGGGGATTGATGCCTTTGATTTCCTCCCCAATTGCCTGGAAACTCAATGATCTCGCGACGGACCAGCATACTAGCGATCGCCTAGAAACGGCGGAATGGTTGTATAAAATGGCCTTGATAGTCGAGCCAGAATTTGCGAGTGCTCAGTATGGGTTAGGCGCAACTTGTGAGAAATTGGAGAACTTTGAATGCGCGATCGCTCATTATTCTGAAGCCAGTGCATCATCCAGCGATCGGGCCGCCTCTGCTGCTCTGAACAACCTAGGTCGTTTTTATATTTTAAAGGGAAGTTACGATCAAGCCCTCGAACGGCTGAAAGCAGGGTTGGAACGGGCAGATGAAATGTTAACCAAATCGGATGTTCATAAAAATTTAGGGTGGCTTTATTGGCTCAAAAAAGACTATTCACAGGCTGAATTCCATTTAAGAAATGCTATTCTACTCAACGACGAAAAACCCGATGCCTATTGCCTATTAGCCAAAGTATTGTCCGATATGGGGGATAATATCGGGGCAGAAAATGCAGCAGAAAATTGCCGGATTCGGTATCAACCCAACCCGCACAAACCCGAAGTGGAAACCTGGGTTTTAGCCTTGAACAGTACCACAACGAGTCACCTCCCCAAACCCGAATAAAAAAATTAGCCCTCAGATTGGGAAAAACTCCTGTAAATCCCATCGAGCCTTGTTCTCCAGTCTCCAGAAGCTGGTAGGATTGAATCAGAAGGGCGATCGCAACTCGGAAATTTCCGACAGGGCGATCGCCTTTCGATACTACTGGTTTAGGGAGTAAGGGAGTCTCTTACTCACGGGTGAAGCTGGTTGGAGGTTGGTTCGGACACTCACAAGTAACGGAGTTTTGAGACTCAATGATTTCTTGGGAAAACCCGGCGTTGGCAATGGATTGGATTTGGTCTCCGATGCTGCTAAAATTAGAAGCAGCCATAAAAAGGGAGGTAATCGCAATATTCACGAGAATTTCTAATTTGCTAGGCATGATGTCAACTCCTGCGGGATTCGCTTGGACTTCTTTTGAATTACCCCAAGCCTAGCCTTGAGAACATCCGGTTGTTTACTAAAGAAGGTTAGCCGATTTGTTAGTAATGATTTCAGGCAAAAATATCGCTATTGACATCTTAAATTATCCCCTTTTTTGTTTATATCATAATCTGGGAGTTGGTAGTTACTAACAACCATTAGTAACCGGATTAGCTGTTTGGCTTGAATGTTAGCTATTTACTGTGGAGGAGTCATGAACATTGACCAAATCGTAACACAAGCGGGGGAACAATGGAAACTGGAGGAACTTTCCATAGACTTAGGGGAAGCCAAAACCCTTTATCGCAATGCACAAAGGCAGCAAACACTCTCGCAGCAAGAATCAGACTGTCTATGTGGATTGCTTTGTCATTACCGACCCCAACAAATTGCAAAACTGCTTCATATTCAAGTTAAGGGTTTACAGGTCAACTTGAGCAATAGCTTGTATCGATACATTGAAACCCTGGTGGAGCAAAAAACCGGGAATCGACCAGAAATTGCTTGGTCTGTGGTTCCAACTTTGTTAGAAAATTTAGGATATAAACGCACTAATCTCCCCCTAGATGGGGATAAACGGGTCAAATGGACGATACATATTGACCTTCCGGAAATGCCCCCTGACCTCCTCGAAAAAATCAAAATTTTTCTGAAAACAATTACGGGTAATGCTTCGATCCGACTCTATAGAATTGAAGAAGGCAGCATCCGGTTAGTATTTAATGGCTATTTAGGAGGATTTGAGCGAGTTCGGGAACTGTTTGAAACGGGAGAACTCTCGGAACAGTTAGGAGTAACGGTTTTAGACGTAGAGTTAGAACCCGTGAGCGCACAACCGGACCCTGTGAATTTGAGTGCGTGGCTGGAAAATCAGTTGAATCAAGCGATTGAGGCGGGATGGCAGACGATTGATGAATTGTTTGGAATGCGATCGCCTGCCTTTCGTTCGGATTTAGCTAGTTATGCCAAAGATATCGAACCGGGACCGGATCTGCCGACGATTCAACAGGGAAAATCGATTGTTTTGGGAACGGCGTCTTTAGCGCTATTGGTGAAGATTGCCCAGGAATCTGAGGGAGAAGTTGATATTTTAGTGCGGGTTTTTCCGATTCAAGAGTCAACTGTTTTGCCTGAACAACTCAAATTAATGGTTTTGGATGAGCAGGGAGAGATTTTGGAGGAAGTAAGCGCAGGACGGGGGAACAATTGCATTGAACAACCTTTGAGTGGGGAACCGGGGGAAGGGTTTATGATTAAATTGGAATTGGGAGAATTGAGTACAACTGAACGGTTGATAATTTAGGGTTTTCTGCAGTTGATTCCCTGGGTCAGGGGAGGAAAAGCAATCCGGCGATCGCCTGCTTCGGCAACTGCCTTGGCAGGAGTGGGATATCTTTCGCGATCGCTATCCCCAGGCAGAATTTGCGCTCACTTTAACCGAGTATAGTCCCCTGCCGGATTTTGATGATACGCCGGTTTATGACTGTATCTAAACCAAAGTTATAAATTATTATTTACTCCATAATTGCCATGACTAAAATCGCGATTTTCACAATGGGTCACGGAGATTTTAATACCGGATTTCCGATGAGACTCGAAATTAGGGAAGAACGAGGCAATCCTCTGTCAGAAGTGATCGGGAATTTGCCTCCATCACCCAGTATTCCTGAGCTTTACGAAACCTGGCAGCGCGATTTTATAAAGATAAAAGTCGGCAATAGGAGAATTAAAACTTCCCCAGGGACATCCAAAACTACTGTTACTCCCACGGAAGAAGCTCTAGAAAAATGCAAAAACTCTCAGAAGGAGTTGAAAACCTCATTTAAAGATTGGCTCAAATCAGAATCCAGAGAACTTCAAAAGATGCGGGAAACTTTTTTACAGCATCTACCCGATGAATTTGAAGAGATTCGGGTTTTTCTTCAAACCAGTGACCCATTCTTGAAAAAACTCCCTTGGAATGAATGGGATATTTTTGAGCGCTATGCTCATGCAGAAATTGCTTTAGTGCCGCCAGAATACAGTCGCATCAACCTGGCACCGAATGCGATCGCCCGTGAAAAAGTGAGGATTTTAGCCATTCTCAGCACAGGAAAAGATATTAATCCCGAAGAAGAGAAACAAGAACTGGAGGGATTACTCCATGCTGAAACTTGGTTTCCCAATCCCCATGAACCGGCTCAATTATATGATGCGCTACAAGATGACATGGGATGGGATATTCTTTTTTTTGCTGGACATAGTTACAGTTACAGGGAGGGAGAAATTGCTAAATTTTTAATTACTGATGACTATGGATTAACCATTGATGGGTTGAAAATATCCCTCCGAAAAGCCCTAAATCGCGGGTTGCAATTAGCAATTTTTAATTCCTGTGATGGATTAGGTTTAGCGACTGAATTGGCAAATCTCAATATCCCCCAAGTGATGGTGATGCGGGAACCTGTGCCGGGGGATTTTGCTGTGGCGTTTATTAAAAAGTTTCTTCAGGGTTTTTCTCAAGGCAAATCTTTGTATGTCGCCATGAAAGAGGCCAAAGATAGTTTAGAATTTTGGGAAACCCAATATCCAGGGGTGAGTTGGTTGCCGATTCTTTGCCAGAATCCCGCGCAAACCCCGCTCATTTGGCCGAAAATTCCAACTAAAATCCCCATAAAAGTTCCTGTACTTTCTCCGGGAGTCGTCACAAATCAGCCGATTTGGCAGGAAGTGACAACCCTAATGGGACATTCTGCCGGGGTTAAATCGGTGGCGGTTAGTCCTGATGGTGGGATGATTGCCAGTGGCAGTTTTGACCAAACGATTAAACTCTGGGATTTGCAGAGGGGGGAACTCAAAAAAACGTTGAAAGGACATACGGGAACGGTGACTTCGGTGCAGTTTAGTCCCGATGGAATTCTGGCGAGTGCGAGTTTCTTTCCCGATGGCACGATTAAACTTTGGGAGGTGGATGGGGAACAGAATCGGGTGGAATTGAAAACGACTCTGCGAGGGAATGATTGGGTGGCCTTAGCGATTTGGAGTATTGCCTTTGATTCCCGTGGTAAGTACATCGCTAGTGGTCATAATGTTGATAGTACGATTAAGGTTTGGGATATTGAGCGAGAAAAAATTATTGGTACTTTGCGCGGTCATGTTTGGGCGGTTCAGTCGGTGATTTTTCATCCTCAAGATGGCTCAATTATTAGTAGCAGTTTGGATGGCACGATTAAAATTTGGAATCCGGAACAAGGAGAACTGATTCATACTTTAGTTGGACCTGACGGTTGGTTGAGTCCGGCCCAATCTTGGTTTAGTCGGGATGTAGAAGTGTATAGTTTAGCGATGAGTTCTGATGGGGAATTTTTAGCGAGTGGGGGTACTGAGGATGTGATTAAAATTTGGCGGTGGGTCGATCGCCAGTTGCAGCAGACCCTCAAAGGTCATTCAGATACTATCCAAGCGATCGCCATTGCTCCCGATGGCAAAACTTTGGCCAGTGGTGGTCGCGATCATACCATTAGAATTTGGGATTTAAGCACTGGAAAAACCCTGCAAACCCTCGGACATTCTGACACGGTTAATTCTCTGGCATTTAGTCCCGATGGACAGACTTTAATTAGTGGAAGTCAAGATAAAACAATTAAAATTTGGCGGTGGTTTCCAGATGGATCTTCGCTGCTGTAAACTCGGCCATTTAGGCCCCCATTCCCGGGGGTTTCTTGCCAATCCCCAGGGGGGGGAATCCGATGGGGTCAGGGATGGTTAGGGAACTCCAAACAATAAACTCTTCAAAATCTTTTAGAAGAGATCCCCCCAACCCCCCTTATTAAGGGGGGCTTTTCCAATTCTGCAAAACTTCTAATGCAGAACTTTTTTTCTGGAAATCCCTTAAAGGACCCTGTTGAGGAGGAAGGACCCTGATTTGCAGGGAGGGCGATCGCCCCAAAAAACGCTCTTCCCTTGCGATGCCGCGAGTTTCAGCAGAGTTTGTCCAAAATCCCCACAACTTGGGGTTTGCTTTAGTAAAATAAGCAAGACCTGTTACCAAACGGAGCATCGGCCAACCCCCGTTGGCACTCCATCTGCCCACTTCTCAACTCAAAACCTCTGTATGCACTACCGATTACCGCAATTTAGCCGGAAATATTTTCTCGTTTATTGCATTCCAAAGCTAAACCCGATTTCGTGATAACTTGCGTATTTGGCCCCAACCGTTCCTGCAATCAAGAGTTGCGCCCTCCTACTTCCCGGGGCGATCGCAATCTTAGTCTGCATAATCTGACGCTCAGAATTGTGCTGATATTACCCCCACTGCAATCAGGTTTTCCCGACACTTTTTCGGTAGGCATACACCTTCTATGAAAAGCGACAAATTCGATTTAGTGCGCTCTAATGAACTCGAACCGCTGAACGGATCGCATCGCCCTTCAGCATCACTCAGCGACGATTTGTTATTAATTCAATGGTTAGAAAAAAATCCCGACTATGTAGGACTCGTCAAACGGTCCCGACGGCAAGGATGGTTTTGGAACTTCTATTATTCCCTCAACCCGAAACCCCCCATTCTTTATGTATTAGGCTTTCTCCAAGCCAACCCTAGGCATTTTGATGGTGAAGCCTTTGTCCCCAGAGATGTCCGCAGAGATTCGGAAATTACCGCCGATATTGTCTCCGGTGCCACCTTAATTAATGCCATCACCAACTTTCCCATTCTGTTGTTTGCCTTTAAAGGCATAGGAAATGTTTGGGTAGCGCCCGTTGCCAGTTTTGTCTTAAACCTCATTGTCCTTAATTGGACCAACCTCGCCGGAACTGCCACTGCCGGAAACCGACCGGGTAAAAAATATTGGGCGCAGGTGGGTTTTGCAGGTTTTTTACTGATGAGTATTCTGCAATCTTTTGTGGCGGGAATTGGGTCAGAATTAATTAACAATCGCCCCGCTTTAAGCTATAAACTTGCGGAAGAATTAATCGAAGAACATGACCGCAAAATTCGTCAAGTCGAACCCGATACTGACGCTTACGAACGCACCTTTGCTCAATGTCAGGAAAACCTTCAACTTTTATCCCAAATTCCGCGTACCGATCCGCGTTGGGATTCTCTCTACGTGGAAACCAACGGTGCCGTCGCCGATCGCGAACGGGATTGGAGTCGCGTCCCGGAGGAAAACCTACCCCTCTGTCAAAAAGCCGATCGCATCCGCACTGAAACCTTTGCAGTTCGAGAAGACTGGGAAAAAAAGCTGAAAACTCGCAGTGAATTGGGAAATGACCTGATTTTTCTCAACCGAGAATTACCCCTTGTTTTTAGTCGCTATTTTAACGAATATGGAGAAATAACCTCTGGAGTTGAAGAAGTTCGCCTCGCCTCTAGTAATTTCTTCGGGAATCTATTCGCCCTGAATTTTTCCCGGTTGGGATTTTCGTTATTCTTCTTTATGCTCTCGACCATTACCAGTATCACCGCTTGTTATATTACGGTCGCTCATGCGCGGGGGAGAAACACTAAAATTTCTCATAATCCCGAGGTGGAGGCAGCGGTGCGAGAGTGGTTAGAAACTATTCGCCAAATGAATTTGAATCGCCACCGTCCCAACCCCTCTAAAGAAGAACGGTATGAGGAACGCTTGATTGCTCGATTTACTTCCGAATATCGTAAAACCGGGATTTGTGACTATCCGGTATTAGAAGGAATCGCCTATCGCGCTCATCAAGGTACTCTGTTTCTACCGGAACAACAACAACTAATTTCTGATGAAATTGACCGGACTTTGGATGATATCTATAAAGCGGTTTCGGCTTTGGAATATAAGTTTTGTGATTTGCAGAAATTTATTAGCATGAGCGACGCGGAAATTATGCAGAAGACTTTAAAGGTGGAAATGCTGATGAAGTCGGATTTAAAATTGCTGTTTAAAGCGTTGCATTATTTATTGGATAAAGCCCATAAATATGCGGTATCTAATTATGGCCAGTGGGAGTATTTAGAGAGTGATGATGCGGAAAAAGCCCGGAAATTAATTAAGCAGATTGTCAAAATCCGGAAGGCGCTGAATAAAGAAGCTCATGTCAACTGGGTGATGAGCAAACCCACGGAGTTCGGACGGAGCAGAGCTTGTCAACGAGTCCGGCAGAAATTAGATGTGTTGCCGGGATATTGTTATGAGTTGGGTTACATTACTCAGCAAAAGTTGCTGGATAAAGTGGTGGTTAATCGTCCTTCAGTGTAAGCTCAAGGGTTTGGCATTTTCTCCGGATGGGTCGGTTGAGTTGATGTGGGGAACTCAACCGACTTTTTTGTAGTGAGAGAATTCTCCTTGAGGTGCGATCGCACCTGGAACAGACTTAGATAAAATCCCCTTGTTCCAGGACACTTGCCAGTTTAGAGACTGTCTGGATTAGGGGAATTTTCCCAGGTTATACCTTCAGGCGATCGCCCGGTTACAGTTTGACTGAAATCCTGACAGCGCAAGCTAATTTCGTTCTAATTCGGGCAAATATCCGGGGAGACACCCTTCAGGGGGAACAGTCACTTTAAATACTTCCACAACCCCTCCCCAGTCCATGACCCTCACCCCCTACAGTCAAAGTATTAACGGTTGTCAAGATTTCATTCACCAACCGACTTTTATGAAACGAATTCTTCAGTCTGTTGCAACTCTGTCTGCTTTGTCCGTTGTGATGATCATCCCGGCACTCCTCTCCAGCAGTGCCGCTCATGCCGAAGGGTTACAATCCCTCACCGGCAAGCAAGGAATGGCGGGTCACTATATCGGTGCGGGTCTCGGTGGTAACGTTCACAACTGGGATGAGGGACAAGGCAGTGAAAGCTATGGCGGTAACGTCCAAGGTCGTTATCAAGTTCCGAATTCTGCCTTATCGGTACGGGGTTCGGCCTTGATTAATAATAATGCGGCAGCATTGGTCCCGATGTTATCTCTCGATGTCCCTGTGACGAATAACGCTAACTTATACTTAGGGGGCGGTTATTCTTTCATCACCGAACGCGGTCAACAAACGGCCCTGGGTGACCAAGACGCCTTAACCCTGGCCACGGGAGTGGAGGCAGTCGTTCAGCAAAACATCGTGCTGTTTGGGGATGCTAAAGTCGCATTTGATGCTTATCGCAATACGGATCAAGCTGCGTTTAGCTTGCTGGTAGGTGCGGGTTATCGCTTCTAATTTTTCTAAATTTGCCCCAAGTTGGGCGGAGTGTGGTGTGGCACTCGGTTAAATAAACCTCTTGCAAAATTCTAAAAAGCCCCCCTTCTGAAGGGGGGTTGGGGAGATCAATCCAGATTGTTGCAAGAGGTCTAAGCAGTCATGCAAAATTAATTGCATATTCTTTTCCCAGATTTTCCAGGACATTAGTAACATAATCAACTAAATGTTGCCAGTCTTTATAGGCTTCAATTTTAATCCATTCATGTTTGATAAACTTCCATAAAATTTCAATCAAATTCAGTTCAGGGGAATAAGGAGGTAACCAAAATATCTCCAGGTTTTTAGTCTTCCATTCTTCTAACTTACCCACGACTGCGTTACTGGTGTGAATTGAGGCTTGGTCCATGACCACGACAGTTTTTTTAGTTATTTTTTCACTAAATTTATCTAAAAAAATAATTAATTTTTCGCTGTTTAAGTTTCCTGAATAAAATTCATATTCTAATTCATTATGCCGATTCATGACTCCTAATATATTTAATCGCTTACTAGAAGCACTGGGGACAACAATTCTCTCTTTTTTGTCTTGCCATCCATAAGGGATTGAGGGAGTTAAAGACATTCCTGATTCATCTAAAAATCGCAAGTCAATCTCTCCAATTTTATCTAAATTTTTTAGTTCTTTTAGTTTTTCCAGTTTGAACTCATATTCCCAGTCAAAGGGACTTCCAGCGAGTCCTCTCTTCATTCTTCTCCATGTCATTCCCAAGTATTTTGCTACTCTTTTTATCGTATCTTTACTGACCTCAATTCCCCATTCTTCTTGAACTTGATTGATGACCTTTTTTAAGTTTTTAGGCTCGGCTTTTATCCACTCCTTAACTTGCTGTTTTTGAGGGGTGTTTAACTTGGCTTTTCTTCCTCTTCCCGGTTGGTCATACAACCCGGGTAATTTACTTTGTTCCCAGTGTTGAAACCAGTATTGCAGGGTTCGACGGCTGATTTCAAAAACTTCCAATAATTTTTCCATTTTAAAGCCTCTATAACTTAAAAGAATACAATGAGCTCTTTGCCTCACTTTATGATGTTGGCTATACTGATAAATTCTTTCTAGCATTTTTTCAGTTTCGGGACATAAATTTATAAATTTCATAGATGACTCTCCTTTTTGTGCCTTTTTATGCCTAGATTATTCATTTTAGCTGAAAATTATAAAATATGCAATTAATTTTGCATGACTGCTTATATAGCGCTTCGGTGGACTGATTATGTACTTTTTTGCATCCCCTCGGATGTTCTGGGCCGCCGACGAGAAAGGGGCCGCCATCGCTGTACCTTATGGACATGAGAAAGGCTATATATAGCAGTCCTAAATGATTTATAACATCTGTCTTCTCCCCTCGGATGCTTTGGGCCGCCGACGAGAAAGGGGCCGCCGACGTCTTCCACAACTGATTTAGGATTGCTATAGCAGTCCTAAATGATTTATACCTCACTCGATGTCCCCTCGGATGTTCTGGGCCGCCGACGAGAAAGGGGCCGCCGACGTCTTCCACAACGGCACGCAAGGATTGCTATAGCAGTCCTAAATGATTTGTGACTGATGTATTCTCCCCTCGGATGCTTTGGGCCGCCTGATGTTGGGGGCCGCCGACGTCTTCCACAACGGCACGCAAGGATTGCTATAATACATAAAAACAGGTCTGGGCATCGACTAAAAACGTTACCCTGAAAATTTAAAACCTAATTTTGTTGAGTACAAATTTAGTCTAAATTAACTAGGTTCAACTTGTTTTTCTGCTCTTTCATCTCGACGATGATTTGTAGCTTTTGCATAAACTCATCGGTTAATTGGGAAAAGGCTTTTGCACCAATGGAGGTGGGATGAGTGAGAAAAACGGGGAGGAAACTATCTACCGCTTTCGAGACATTGACATCCATTGGAATTCTAGTTTTAAAAATTTTGGTCTCTCCAAAATCATCATGGACTCGGCGCATGACTTGCCGGTAATATCTACCGCTGAGTAAATTCCCCGACATACTAAACACAATTCCAACCATGTCTAAGTCCAAGGGATTTTCGTTCTTATAAATTTCCCTGAGTTGGTTAATGCGTCTTTCTAATAACTGTATTCCAATCAGAGAGAGGGGTTCGGGTTTAGCCGGGAGAAGATAATAGTCACTGGCAACTAAGGCGCTGCGGGTCAATAAGTTGTAACCGGGGGCGCAGTCTAGGACGATGAAATCATAATCTTTCATCACCGGATCCAAAATTCCTCGGACTAAAATTTGCTCTAATTTAGTCCAAACTTCTTCAAAGTTATCTTTGCCGAGGCGCAAGGCTTTGCGATGGAGAACTTCAGAGACCATAAAATCATCATAGATTTCTAGATCTCCGGGGAGTAAATCTAATCCTTTAACGTTGCCAATATAGGGTTTAATAATATCTTGGATGGGTAATGATTTCTGGTCAATGGGTTGAATAAAATCATTGACTAAATGCTTTAAGGTGCGTTTTTCTTTCCGCAGTTTAGAAAAGTCATGAGGAGAAACTAAACTGAGGGTGGCGCTAATTTGAGTATCCAGGTCCACGACTAACACTCGTTTCTGATAGTCTTTGGCTAAACAGGCGGCTAGGTTAACGGTTAGGGTGGTTTTTCCGACGCCCCCCTTCATATTGATGGTTGAGATAATGTATGCCATGCCGTGAGTTCTCCTGAGTTTGATGCACGCTAGGACTAATCAGCCCCCCTCGGTTGTCCCCGTTATTATAGGGGGTGATGGGTCGAATCCTGTGGGGGTAAAACCCCCTAACTGGATTTTTTCCGCAAGGCACCACCGATGGCACTGGGGTCTGGAAATTAAGAGCAATCTCCAATATCAAGCCGCACTCCCCCGATTCCTTAAAAAATTCTAAAAATGATAACATATCCAGTTTTAATTAAACTTTCAGGGGTGGCGATCGCCCCTTCACCCTAAACCGATCCGTTGATGCTCCAATTCTGGCAAATAGTTAATCTTTAATTTGCAATGTTGGAGAGGAGTTTCTACCGCCCAAAATCAAAGCCGCCCCAAAATAGGGCGGAACAGAATCATCGGTTATCCCGCTTGACGAGATGCCTGGTTGATCCTATCCTCCGCCGTCGTCTTGTAGCGCATGAGCCTAGACTGCTGCTTAATCCGCCCAGACATACTGGCGTGTTGGAGGGTCATAAAGGCATTTAAGTCTTCTAAATCATATTTGGCACTGAGCAGATCTCTAAGCTGGTCCTCAGCTTCCACCGTCAGATAACCCATTGCCAAGGCTTGTTGCACGATGTCCCGGATGCGAATCATAGTCAGGTTCCCTCTTCGTTTCTTTGATTGATTTAGTATCGCCTTTTGCTCAAAGCTTCTCAGTGACGAGCATTTCCTGATTTCTGTGATGTTTCCTCCCCTGGATAGTGAGGCGTTTTCCTGTTTTCAGGTGACGAAACCAAACTCGTGAAGTGATGCCGATCGCAACCCCATGATTTGTCACCCTTCCCTAGACCCTCAACGGGATGAGGCGAACGCCCCCGCCCGCCTCTGGGTTCAAACCCGGAATCCCTCAAAAATCAAGGGTTTATAGGCGATCGCACCCTCCCTGTAGAACACCCTAAACCT
The DNA here is from genome assembly GCA_011390515.1 of Oscillatoria sp. Lineage (GTDB taxonomy): Bacteria > Cyanobacteriota > Cyanobacteriia > Cyanobacteriales > Laspinemataceae > Laspinema. The sequence goes on along the minus strand of JAABSJ010000001.1, from coordinate 2,215 downwards.
GTAAAAAAGCAGACGAGTTGTCCCCGGTTCTGCTACAATCAATTTAGCCTTGGGGCTGTGGCTCAGTTGGATAGAGCAAGCGCCTCCTGAAACATCGGGCACCTTGGAGGAAACTCCAGGAGTGAATGTGGTCAAATTCAAGAAAGCCTAAGTCTGTATGCAGCTTTCCAATCAAAGCCAATGGACAGATAAGGTAATCTTGAGCCAAGCCTTTGAACGGCTAAACAACAGCAGGCATCGGAAAGAATTGACGTTTGATCCGGTCCCCGTCTGATTCTAGCTGTCAAAGGAAGGTGCAGAGACTGGTTTGAGAGAGCCATTAGAGATGGACTTCCATGTCGCATCCAAAGTAGAACAACGAGGCGTTTTAGTGGGGATGTTATTGGGTCAGGGAAAAAGAAATCAAAACAATTTCTATATTTCCCATCGAGCTACCCAAGAGAATTACGTTTTGTTTAAAAAACAACTTCTCGAACAAATCACCCAACAGCCGGTTAGCATCCGACCTCGAACCACCCACCGGGGAGAACAACTCCTCTGTTTAGAACCAAAGTTGATTCCCTTAACTCGGGTCTTGGTCAAGAAACTCTATTGCGGCGGGATTAAAACCGTCACCCCTAAGTTTCTGAACCTCTTAACCCCCGCTGGAATCGCCTTATGGTTTTTAGACCGAGGGTCCAAGTCCTTTAAAAAAAGGAACGGGAAAATTCACGCCCTAGAACTGTATCTAAACACCAACCTCTCCCAATGGGAAAATGAAATCATTATTGATTATTTTTCGGAAATTTGGGGATTTAAGTGGGGCCTGAGTAAAACGGCGGATTCTTATCGTTTGAGAATGGGAACTCAAGAGGGAAAACGATTTCTCGATTTCATTACTCCTTACGTCCCGGACAGTCTACGCTATAAAGTACAAACCTCCTCAAACGTAACGGCCACCACCTACGGACCTCAAGTCTAAGGTGAAGGAATAGTCCAGAGAGTGAGGAAACTCACACAAATCTGAAGCGCTAGGTCGCCGGTTCAAATCCGGCCAGTCCCGTTCTCTGTTAGTCTATATTACGAAAACTGGCACCCGGTTCGTGGATCATGAACTCGGGTGGCTCGTTCGGTGACTACTCAATCAATAGTTGGTAACTTGAGATATGTTGTTGAAGATCTGTCTGAAAGGAAGACTTCACGGGAGTGCAAAAACGAAGCAGTCCCCAGGCAGATCTTTGGTATGGCTGCTTTTGGGATTGTCCCTGATGGGCGCGATCGCCTACAAACAAATCAGAAACTATATCGATACCCCCCAAGCCCTATTAGTCTTGGGGGGGGCTTTAGAGCGCGAAGAATTTGCCGCCGAATTTGCCCGAAACCATCCCCATTTACAAATCTGGGTCTCTGGGGGTAGCAATCCAGAATATGCTGAATGGGTATTTTCCAAAGCGGGGATTGACCTAGAACGGGTACATTTAGACTATCAAGCCCAGGATACCGTCACCAATTTCACCACCCTCGTGGACCAATTAAAATCCGAGGGCATCGAGAGCGTCTATTTGATTACCTCGGATGATCATATGCGCCGCGCCCAAGTGATTGGGGAGATTGTGTTAGGGAGTCGGGGGATCAGCTTCAAGCCCCTCCCTGTCCCCTCGGGGCGATCGCCCGAACCCATAGAAAAAGCCATTCGCGATGGGGCCCGAGCCATTTTGTGGCTCACCACCGGCTACACCGGGGCCAGTTTTGCCCCATCCCAGGGGGAGGAGGATTAGAGATGGGGAGGCTGTTCGTAGTAACGACTTCAGTCGTTTCCTCTTGACAAGCAGATGCAGGAAATTGTTCGTAGTAACGACTTCAGTCGTTTCCTCTTGACAAGCAGATGAGGGAAATTGTTCGTAGTAACGACTTCAGTCGTTTCCTCTTGACAAGGAGATGGAGGAGGTTGTTTGTAGTAACGACTTCAGTCGTTTCCTCTTGACAAGTAGATGGAGGAGGTTGTTTGTAGTAACGACTTCAGTCGTTTCCTCGTTACTTGGCTGAAGACAAGTAACGTACCCCTCTCCGGATCCTCCAGTTTTCTTTATTCGCTCATGGTGTCTATCACGGCTTCAGCGAGAGAACGACTGAAGTCGTTACTACGAACGAAGAGAACGACTGAAGTCGTTACTACGAACGAAGAGAACGACTGAAGTCGTTACTACGAACATCCTCCCCCATACCCCAAGGACAA